>NZ_JAWPBF010000007.1:0-251858 GCF_033341895.1 Citrobacter sp. HN-141
GCTGATAGAAACAGAAGCCACTGGAGCACCTCAAAAACACCATCATACACTAAATCAGTAAGTTGGCAGCATCACCAAGTCTTCAGCGGTTTCCGATGTTATCAGAATATCATGATGTTCAATTTCAATATATTGGTCTTTCCTGATGAAATTAATTAACTCACTTACGTAGATATTATTGATAATTTGCGGGCTGTAAATGACAAATTTTTTCTTCAGACTGGAGCTGTGCATGATATTTATTGTTTCTTCCAGACTGTTGAGATTGTTCTTAAGATGATGGTGCAGATTGACCGCCGTTACGCTAGGCGTAATACCTTTTCCGGCACGAATAAATAGTGGGTCATTGAATTGTGCACGCAGCTTTTGTAACGACTGGCTAACAGCTGAGGGGGTAATAAACAGCGTTTCGGCGGCTTTGCTTATGCTTAGATTTTGATAGATACATTCAAAAATAACCAGCAGGTTGAGATCGAATTTTTTGAGGTCGTAAAGGTTAGCCATACGCTAATTCCTGTTTTAGTTTAGTTGTGAAGTATTTCATTTTGTTATGAGTAAATTACAATGCATTATCATCTCATATACATGTAAAACTTAATGAATAGTTTACAAATGCTAAAATAGCACAGGCAGGGTTATTTTTTCGGTAAAAAGTGCTAACGAGTTTATTGATATTAAAAAGAAGAATGATTGATATGAGAAATGATATCAATCATTCGTTGCGTATATCTATTTGGCTCCCATGATAATATCCAGCTTCTCTTTATCGGGCAAACCGACGGCCTGTTGCAGGGTATTATCTTTGCTCATGTAATAAATGGCAGGCGTGACATTGGCGCCTAAATCGTCCATTAGTTTTTGGTTGATATTCAGCGTCTTCATTTGCTCGGCAGGCGGGGTTGCTGGCAGTGTCAGCGTCATTTTGCCGCCCGAGGTTTCATAGTCGTGCCAGGTTTTAGCGGGGTCCTTGCTTGCCAGAATGGCCGCAGCGGTTGCCGGACTTTCAGGCTTAATCACGCCAACCAACAGCGTGCGTAATTGAACATTGCCGGACTCAACCCACGGACGCGCCTGTTGCCAGAATTGTTTACAGTATGGGCAGAAGGGATCGGCAAACACATACACAATAACAGGCGCATCTTTTTTGCCGTCCAGAATCCACGACGCTTTTTCCATTCGTTGCCACATCTCGCGCCCTGCAGGTGCATAGATTTCTTTTTCTATCAGCGCATTACTCAGGTTTTCACCTTTCTCGTTATACATGTAGCCGGAGATCGCCTGTTTTCCATCAGGCGTGACATAGATAGTGACCCCCATGTCCTGATATTTGCCCAGATAACCTTTCATGCCACCCGGCGCGTCGAACGACTTCAGAATTGTAATGCCCTGTTTCTCAATCGCTTTAACGGGGGCAGGAAGCTCTTCAGCGTGGACGGCTGCAGGGAGCAGAGCTAAGAGTAATAAACGTTTAAACATTGATTTTCCTTATAAAACCAGAAGGAAAGGGAGTTAAGTTGCAAAACCTATCGCAGCCATAGGTAAGATCGACAGTCTGTCGATTGCCCTTTCGGTAGTTGGGTGATGTAATCCCAATCGCTGTTACGACCTTGGTTAAGGTAATGTAGAGCGCAACACATAGCCAGTTCTGCTGGCACTGAAGTTACTTGCGGGTAACTCGGGTAATGAGGCTCCCTGCAAAGGGAGCCTTTTTTACTTTTAGAATAGGGTTTACAACATGCGGTTGAGTCGGTTGTTAGTTAACGCTTATTGATTTGATAAAGAAAACGCATTAGCCCTTATCAATGATTTTGGTTAACTTATCCCTCAACGAAAACACGGAGGAAGTACAGATGTCTTTGATTAATACCAAAATTAAACCTTTCAAAAACCAGGCGTTCAAAAACGGTGAGTTCATCGAAGTAACCGAGAAAGATACCGAAGGTCGTTGGAGTGTCTTCTTCTTCTACCCGGCTGATTTTACTTTCGTATGTCCGACCGAGCTGGGTGACGTTGCTGACCATTACGAAGAACTGCAGAAACTGGGTGTGGACGTTTACTCTGTTTCTACTGACACTCACTTTACTCACAAAGCATGGCACAGCAGCTCTGAAACCATCGCGAAAATCAAATATGCGATGATCGGCGACCCGACTGGCGCCCTGACCCGTAACTTCGACAACATGCGTGAAGATGAAGGTCTGGCTGACCGTGCAACATTTGTTGTTGACCCGCAGGGTATCATCCAGGCAATCGAAGTTACCGCTGAAGGTATCGGCCGTGATGCGTCTGACCTGCTGCGCAAAATTAAAGCTGCACAGTATGTTGCTTCCCACCCAGGTGAAGTTTGCCCGGCTAAGTGGAAAGAAGGCGAAGCAACTCTGGCTCCGTCCCTGGACCTGGTTGGTAAAATCTAAAATTCGCTACGCCTTTCGCGCTACAGGTGCGTTGGCTACGCTTAATCACCCCGGTCACTTACTTATGTAAGCTCCCGGGGATTCATAAGCTTGCCGCCTGCCTGTAACACGAAATTCTTGCGAATTAATCCTTAAGCGGGTGCGTCGCGCCCGTTTTATTCCAACACCATGATGCAAACGTATTCAGACTGCCTGAACGAATTCGGCTTGCATGATGATGTTTTCAGAGAGGGAAGAATAATGCTCGACACAAATATGAAAACCCAGCTCAAGGCTTATCTTGAGAAACTGACCAAACCTGTTGAGCTGATTGCTACGCTGGATGACAGCGCTAAATCGGCAGAAATCAAGGAACTGCTGACCGAAATTGCTGAACTGTCAGAAAAAGTCACCTTTAAAGAAGACAATACTCTGGCCGTACGTAAGCCATCGTTCCTGATAACCAACCCGGGTTCTCACCAGGGGCCGCGTTTTGCCGGCTCTCCATTGGGCCATGAGTTTACCTCTCTGGTTCTGGCGCTGTTGTGGACGGGCGGTCATCCGTCGAAAGAAGCACAGTCACTGCTGGAGCAGATCCGCGACCTCGACGGGGATTTTGAGTTCGAAACCTATTATTCACTGTCCTGTCATAACTGCCCGGATGTGGTGCAAGCGCTGAACCTGATGTCCGTGCTGAATCCGCGTATCAAGCATACGGCGATTGATGGCGGTACATTCCAGAACGAAATTACCGACCGTAATGTCATGGGCGTTCCGGCGGTCTATATGAACGGTAAAGAGTTTGGTCAGGGCCGCATGACGCTGACTGAAATCGTAGCGAAAGTTGATACGGGCGCAGAAAAACGCGCGGCGGAAGAGTTGAATCAGCGTGATGCTTACGATGTGCTGATCGTCGGTTCGGGTCCTGCCGGGGCAGCGGCTGCGGTGTACTCTGCACGTAAAGGTATTCGCACCGGTCTGATGGGCGAACGCTTTGGCGGTCAGGTTCTTGATACCGTTGATATCGAAAACTACATCTCTGTACCGAAAACCGAAGGCCAGAAACTGGCTGGCGCACTGAAAGCACACGTTGATGATTACGATGTTGATGTCATTGATAGCCAGAGTGCGAGCAAACTGGTTCCGGCAGCACAGGAAGGTGGTTTGCATCAGATTGAAACGGCATCAGGCGCGGTGTTGAAAGCACGCAGCATCATCATTGCTACCGGCGCAAAATGGCGCAACATGAATGTTCCGGGTGAAGATCAGTACCGCACCAAGGGCGTAACCTACTGTCCGCACTGTGATGGCCCGCTGTTTAAAGGCAAGCGCGTCGCGGTGATTGGTGGCGGTAACTCCGGCGTTGAAGCGGCTATCGACCTGGCGGGTATCGTCGAACACGTGACGTTGCTGGAATTTGCCCCGGAAATGAAGGCCGATCAGGTTCTGCAGAATAAAGTCCGCAGTCTGAAAAACGTCGATATCATTTTGAATGCACAAACCACAGAAGTGAAAGGCGACGGCAGTAAAGTCACCGGTCTGGAGTATCGTGACCGCGTCAGCGGTGATATCCACAATGTGGAACTGGCGGGTATCTTTGTGCAGATTGGCCTGTTGCCGAATACGAACTGGCTGGAAGGCGCCGTTGAGCGTAACCGCATGGGTGAAATCATCATTGATGCCAAGTGCGAGACCAGCGTGAAGGGTGTTTTTGCTGCGGGGGATTGTACAACCGTACCGTACAAGCAGATCATCATCGCCACTGGCGAAGGCGCGAAAGCTTCACTGAGTTCATTTGATTATCTGATTCGCACCACAACCGTATAAGAAAGTAAGACACACCTGCAATTCCCAAACCGCCAGTTAATCACTGGCGGTTTTTTCATTACGCTTAAGCGTGTACAAGATGTTTACCAGCAATGTGCTCCGTCAAAATGTATACCGCCACAAACCATGCTGATTGCACCAGGTATAGGCTGAAAACCCTCTTTTACAGTTGAATTTACACTGTTTTCCTTTGCAGATTGGGCGATCGCAATAAACATACGCATCATTACCTGCGAGTGCAAAAGTGGCTTCAGGCGACGCGCCAGGCGGCAGATACTTAAATTGTCCGCCCTGAAAGGTGTAAATAAAGATCCATTCCAGAGAGTGATCTGCCGTCATTGGATGCGCCGGATTACCCACCGTGACGGAAAGCGTATTTGATTCAAACCCCCCGGAAATGGTCATCAATGGTTGATGCTGCTGGGCGAGCGCATCGCTAGTGGTGGCATCATTAACCCGTAGCGCGGCGAGTGTTTTTCCACAACAGGTTATCGGGGATGTTGCGTTACGTTTACCCATGGTGACAAGGAATTCCCCGCATTGAGGACAGCGGTAGAACGTCGGGATAGGGTGGATAAATGTGGGTTTGGTACTGTTTTTAATCCGGTTTGATGTCCTGTGTACGTTGTGGGAATGTTCGGGAACAGTATGACTTAGAGACATAACGCGATCCTTCTTACGCCAAGGTTGTTTGACCAGCCGTTTCTTGCGAGAGGGATGCCAGACGCTGAAGAATATCCTGCCGGAGAATGTATTTTTGAATCTTTCCTGAGGCTGTACGCGGTAATTTATCTACAACGACCAGGTATTCCGGGTATTTATATTTTGCGATACGCCGTTGGGCGAAAAACGCGACGATATCCGCCAACTGAAGTGTTTTTTGTGGATGACTCAGCACGACATAAGCGCACGAGCGCTCACCCAGGCGTTTATCTGGCATCGCCACCACGCCAGCATCGTGGATATCCGGATGAAGCAACAGAATATCTTCAATTTCGCGGCTACTGATATTTTCACCGCCACGAACAATAATGTCCTTTTTACGGCCAGTAATTTTGATATAGCCGGCTTTATCCATCCGGCAATAGTCGCCGCTGTAATACCATCCGTCGTCGTCAAGCACTCGGTCGGTCAATTCTGGTTCATCAAGATAGCCGACAAAAACATTGGGGCCGCGCGATGCTTCTTCGCCCTCATTATTTTCCGTCAGTGTCATCTTCTTCTGATCGACCACTCTGACTTCAATGCCAGCGGCGGCTCTACCATCCGTATTCATTTGATGAGCCAGTGAGTCATATGGGCGCACTATCACATGGGGAGCACTTTCTGTGCTTCCGTATACACCAAGAAGTTGAATCCCTGCCTGATGGCATTCCTGCAAAAGTTTTCCCGGGATTGTGGTTCCTCCGCACAGAAAGAAGCGAAGAGAAGACAGGCTGCTGCGCTGTGCTTTTGAAGCATACAGTAGATCGCACACGAACGGTGTTGCGCCCATGATGCAGCTGCAGTGCTCTTGTGCCAGTAATGCCAGACACTCTTCAGGAGAAAATATGTCCATCAATACGCTGCTGGCACCCGTTAAAAAAGGGGCGGTCACGCCATGCAGAAATCCTGTTGCGTGGGCTAGCGGAGCCGGCATGAGAATCGAATCAGTCCAGTTTATGTTTAGCGCCGCGCAGAAGGTTCGTTCACTGGCGATGATCGTATTGTGCGTCAGCATCACGCCTTTTGGATGACCTTCCGTACCGGAAGTGAAAAGAACGGCTGCCAAATCGTCGCTATGCGTTTTGACATGTTGTGTTATTGGCGAGGCGTCATTGAGGATGTGGCTCAGAGCGGGCCCAGTCTGCGCGGGTGCCAGCTTATCAACCGCCACCACCTGTTCAAGCCAGGGGAGCGCCGAACGGAGTGTGGCGATCATATCTACAGGGCTGCTATTTTTAAAATTTGTTGGCGTAAACAGTATCCGGGCCCGGCATTTATTAAGTATCCAGGTTAATTCGCATTCCCTGAAGGCGGGCAAGAGCGGGACGACTACTGCCCCGCTTTTCAGGCAGGCCAGATAAATTATTGTGAATTCACACCAGCCGGGTAGCTGGAGCGCCACGCGATCGCCCGGGCGGATTCCGGCGTCGATGAGCCAGGATGCCAGCCGGCCTGCGGCAATATCCAACGCTTTATAGGTGTAGTTGTCCCCCCGATTATCGGTGACAGCCACTTTGTCCGCATACGCTTTGGCCGACAGGCACCAGTAATCGGCTAATGTCGCATCACCCCAATGGCCCTGTTGCCGGTATTGTGCCTTACGCTCGGTATTGATTTTTATGTTCGTTGTCATTGGTTATGTCTCAGACTGAGTTCTTTTTTTGCCATACATCGCCAGTGCGCCAGCCAGTAGCGGCAGAGGCAAAAACAGAAAGACGTCGCTGAATGTCCAGCCTGCCGCGAGCATGAGCGAACCCACGCCTGCGCTGGTAATGGCGCCCAGCCGACCAACGCCCGTCGCCCAGCCAACCCCGGTTGCCCGTATTGAGGTCGGGTAAAAGTGCGCAGCCAGCGCGTAGCAACCAGGGTTGATCCCGTTGAGAGTGAAGCCAAGAATAAGGACCAGGGTATAGAGCAGAAAAAGCGAGGGGGTACACAGCCCCAGAATTAATGCGCCACCTATGCTGCCTGAAAGTGTCAGAATAATGGCCTGGTGTTTGCCCCAACGATCCATTTCAATACCAATGCAAAAATTCCCCATCATGCCGCCTATCTGAAAGACCGACCCCATAATGACGGCCTGTGAGAGCGTTAGTCCGGCATCTTTTATCATCAGCGGCAACCAACTGGATAAAAGGTAAACGCTGAAAAGTCCGACAAAAAGCGTTAACCACAGCGCCAGCGTTCCCACTGTGTAGGGGGTATGCAGCAGTGATTTTGCCGTATTGGCTCGGGCTTTTTGCGGCTCGGTAGTGTAAAAACGCGTATTTTTGTCAGCGATTCCGGGAATAAACAGATTCAGCAGACGAGCAAGGTGTGCATCGTTACCGGTGCGCTGCACCAGATACAGCATCGATTCAGGTAAACAGCGCAGTAAAATCAGCGCCAGCAAGAGCGGTAAAATGCCGCCTGCGATAAGCACAGCGCGCCAGCCAAACGCCCCGAGCAACTGCTGGCTGAGTATGCCTCCCAGCGCGGCGCCAGAATTAAAGCCACAATGGATCACCGTTGACAGGCGAGATCGATAACGATGGGGGGCGTACTCTGCAACCAGCGTGGTGATGTTGGGCATGGCTGCGCCTAATCCGAGCCCGGTAATAAAACGGAAAAAAGTCAGGCTGGATAAATTCCAGGCCCCGGCAGAAAGCAGGCTGCTGAGGCCAAAAAAGACAACCGACCCAATAATTAACTTTTTGCGGCCATAGCGGTCGGCTAACGAGCCAGAAATTAAAGAGCCTGCCGCCAGCCCCAACAATCCACTCATCATTACCGGGCCCAGATCTTGTTTGGATAGTTGCCAGTGATCTATTAGTGCCGGAGCAATGTAACCAATTGCCGTGACGTCGAAACCATCAATACCCAGAACAAAAAAACCGAGAAATACAATAAACCATTGCCGTCTGCTGATTGGGTGTTTGTCTAAAATCGTACTGATATCAATTTGATTCTGTACCGACATGGTCTCCTCCCTGAATCGCGAACACGAGGTATCTCTGGATACGGCGATATAGACTGTTTGGTAGGGAGTCAGCCGAAGCGAAATTCAACGCCGAACGTTCCTTGTGGATATTCCCATTTCTGTAGAACGGTATCTGAACACAGCACCCGGCATGTGCCGCATTCGAGGCAGCCAGCATAATCAAAGTGAATATTGCCAGCGTCATCCTGTCGGTATAATCCAGCGGGGCAGGCGAGGATCAGTTTACGGAACTGCTCAGGGTCGGGATTTTCCACCAGAATTATATGGGGATGGCTTTCATCGACCCTGAATTTATTCGTGCCCAATTTCACATCGACGTTCACGGTGTTCATAATGCGCGAACTCCTTTAATGCCGTCTTTTAAAAGATTAAGTAATCCGATTTTTTTGCCATGCGCCAATACTGTCCTGCTCAGCGAAACTGGAGCCTTGCCGTTGACGGTAAACAGGGATGCCATGAGATCGGTTGCCATTTGCGGATATTGTTGGAAAATTCGCGGGTTCTCCATCATTGCGGGGAGGCGGCGGTAGTGGCGCATATCGCGTAACACCGCGCTTTTCTCCAGTGCGTTGGGATAAGCCTGGAGTTTTCCCTTACTGAAATCATTTGCGTCTTTCGCGGCAATGACCGTTTGCGCGGCCACATTGGCTGCCGTGATGGCGAGATCCATGCCCCGCACGGTATAGCCTAAATTGAGACACATTCCGGCTGCATCGCCGACAATCATCACCCCGTCTTCAACTAATGTTGGAACCATATCTATCCCGCCTTCCGGCACCAGATGCGCGGAATATTCCAGTAGCGTTCCGCCTTCTATCAGCGGACGGACAGCAGGATGCTGTTTGAAGTCTTCCAGCATTTGCGGCACGCTCTTGCGGGCGTGCTCGATACCGTCGAGCCCGCATACCAGGCCCAGTGAAAGCGTATCTCGATTGGTATACAAGAAACCGCCGCCCATTAATCCGTCTGACGGTGAGCCGGCAAACAGCCAGGCGGCGCCTTCATTACCGGTTAGCCCGAAGCGCTCCTGAATTTGTGCGGATGGCAGCGAAATTACCTCTTTCACGCCCACGGCATAATGATGCGGCGATGATTCTTGCACCATACCGATAGCGCGACCCAGCAGAGAATTTACACCGTCGGCGAGGAGAACCACATTAGCCTCTAGCGTATCGTCTCCTGCCTGAACCCCTGTCACTCGCCCATCCTGGCGGATCAGCGAATCGACCCTGACGCCGGTGATGAACTGTGCGCCAACGGCTTCTGCTTGCGCCATGAGCCAGCTGTCAAAGGTGTGGCGAAGCACCGTCCATGATTCTGCGTCAGAGGCCTGGTGGGGTGTGCCCGTGAGATAGTCCAGCGTGACGGCGCTTTCTGTCGTAAGAAAGGAAATTCGCTCCCTGACCACTTTTCTTTCAACCGGTGCCGTGTGGGTAAAGCCGGGCATAATTTCTTCCAGGCTGTGCGTGTAGAGTCGTCCCCCGGTCATATTTTTACTGCCCGCAGTATCACCACGCTCAATGACCAGCACATCCAGTCCTGCTTTTGCCATCACATAAGCGGCGATGCAGCCTGAGATGCCTGCGCCGACAATAATGGCGTCAAATTTTTCATCCGACATCGCTTTTGCTCCTGTTGCCGCCATCCAGGATGACGGCGTTAAATGTTAGCGCTGCAGCAGTTCCGTTAATGCCGGGACGACTTTATAAATATCGCCTACCAGCCCGTAGTCGGCGTACTGAAAGATCGGCGCATTCTTATCTTTATTAATGGCAACAATGGTTTTAGCGCCATTACCACCGACCATATGCTGTATCTGCCCTGAGATGCCCAGCGCCAGATACACATCGGTTTTAAGCAGTACGCCAGAAACGCCAATGTAACGTTCGCGATCCATCCAGTGCTCACCTTCGGCAATGGGGCGAGAGCAGCCGACTTCCGCATTTAGCGCAGCGGCTAAATCCCAGATCATGTGCAGATCGTCTTTGGCCGCTAAGCCACGCCCAATCCCGACGACACGCCGGGCTTTACTGAGGTCGATGCTACTGACCGATTTTGCCCGGCGCGCTTTGCATAAAAGCTCATGTTGCGGTGGGATATAACTAACGGGGGTGGGAGCAGGCTGATGCGGCGCATTTTCTTCCAGCGGCTCGAATACGCCACTCGAAACGGTCACGATAGCCATCGATGTGTTGATTTTTTCCCGGCCAAACGCCAGACCGCCGTACATTCGATGTTCGGCATACAGCTCGCCACCCTCCAGCGCCAGGCTGGTGGCATCATTAATCAGCGCTGATTGCAGCAGGACGCTGAGCCTGGCCGCCAGGCTTTTTCCTCGTCGGGTTGCCGCCAACAGGATTAATGTTCCCGTTCTGAGCGCGCTGGCGCCTTTTTCGGCGTTTTGTATCAGGGCTACGAGGGTTTCCGCGTAGTTTTCTAACCGCTGCTGTTCTGACTTTCCGCTCAGAACGTACACCGCGTCGGCATGTTGTACCTGCAAAGCCTCGCTCTCATCCCAGATGACTGCACTCACGCGTTCACCGAACTGCTTTGCTCCTGCAAGGAGATCCGCGTAACGGTCGGCGCTGTCGCTCACTACCCATACCTGATTAATCTTGCTCATTCCCAGCTTCTCCGTTGTCTTCAGTTCAGCACTTTATTGAGATGCTCTGCCAGGCGAGCGACATCTTCTGCGCTGTCGCCTTCAATGATGATGTGTTTACGTTCTGCCTGCTGCGGGGCATAAATATTGACCATTTCGGTATCGGGAGATACCGGTGTCCAGCCGATGTCATCAGCCGTCCATTGGGTGACGGGCTTTTTCCCTGCGCCGAGAATCGCTTTCATGGAAGGAATTCGCGGCTCATTAATATCTGAGGTGACGCACAATACGGCAGGAAGCGGAACATCAATGATCTCTACTTCATTTTCCAGCGTGCGTTCGACCGTGACGTAACCGTCATGGATTTCAATGTGGCTAACGGCATTGACGGTGGGCAGATGAAGCATTTCCCCGACCCGCAGCCCGGTTTGTTGTGCATAAAGATCGCCAGAACCTTCGCCACACAACAGCAGATCAAAACCGATTTTCTTCGCCGCTTCGGCAATGACCCTGGCCGTTTCGTGCGCTAGCGAAGCCGCCAGCCGCTCGTCGCGCACCAGGTAAAGTCCATGAGGGCCTCGGGAGAGCAAATCTTTACGCAGTTTGGCGTTATCCAGCGCCTGGCCGCCAACGCACAGAGCCATAACTTCATCGTTTTCACCGGCCAGCAGGACGGCCTCTTCAATGGCATTAAGGTCAAATGGGCTGATTTTTTCTCCAGCGCGTGTTGTATCCAGCGTTCTGTCAGCGGCGATAGTAATGTCTTGTTCTTCCGCGACCAGTTTATAACAGGCGAGTAATTTCATGACGTATCCTATTATTTTTCATACTGTTTCAGGATCTGGCGGGCTGAGATATACACCATAATCTCGTCAGTGCCGCCGCCGATGCGGTTTACACGCGTATCACGCCAGAAGCGGGATACCCGGCTGTCATTGGTGTAACCAAGGCCCCCTAAAATCTGCATCGCATCGTCAATGACTTCACAGGCTGACTGTGCGCAATATAACTTGCACATCGGCGCGGACAGACGCATGGGTAAATCGTGGTCACATTCCCATGCCGTGCGATAGACCATGTTTTTCATGTTTTGGATCTTTATCGCCATTTGGGTCAGCTTGAGCTGAATCATCTGGAACTGGCCGATATTTTTATCGAACTGAATACGTTGGTTGGCATAGCGAGCGGCATCTTCAAAGGCGCATTCCGCCACACCCAGCGAGTGTGCGGCGATGACAAGACGTTCAATATCGAAGTTTTCCATCATGTGAATAAAGCCGTAACCTTCGCGGCCCACCATGGCGCTTTCTTCCAGTTCAACGTTATCGAGAAAAACCTCACAGTTGCTGACCATGTGCCAGCCGATTTTGTGCAGACTATTGCGCTTAACGCCCGGCATGTTTGGATCAATCCACCACAGGGTGAAGCAGCGCTTCGGATCTTCCGGTTCGGGATTGCGTGCCAGCACCAACATATAGGGGTAGTCTTTGGCGCCCGTGATGAACGTTTTTTGCCCGTTCAGATAAACTTTGCCATTTTTTCGGGTATAGGTCGTGGCGACGCGGTTATTGTCCGATCCCGCTTGCGGCTCGGTGAAGGCAAGTGAATAGGCAGGGATACCGGTCAGCCCGACTTCAGCCGTTTTCGCCAACTGCTCCGCATTGCCAAAGCGCTGCATGTTATGGATGCATTGGCCTTCCGTCATAATGTAGGCGGGAGCCCCCATGCGGGCGATCTCCTCCAGAACCAGCACTTGCGTCATCATATCAGCAGGGATGCCGCCGAGTTCTTCTGGAATGCCTAACAGTCCCACGCCGCTTTCGGCCAATGCCTGAAAGAACTTGCTGGGGAACGCGCCATTTTCATCACAGGTTTTGAAATATTCTTCGGGAAAATCTCGTGTTATCAGTTCGCGGATACTGGCTAAAAGCAGCTCCTGCTCTTCGGTCAGGCTAAAGTCCATGATGTCTCCTCAATGATGCCTGCTGATAAGAATTGATGTTTCGGACGATATTCATTTCTTTATATTCTGATCGTGACAGGACGCCGACTTGCAGAATAATTGGTATGAGGAGCATAAATTCAGTGGGCATCAATGATGCATAGACATATTTAACAACGTCCTGGACAAAACGGGCATTTGGTATGCTTTTGTGATGCGGGTTCCGAAATAAAAACCGGATGTTAGTGATGTTCGATTTGTCCTGTTTTTGGTTAAATCTGTCAATGTCAGGCGGACGAGTTTTATTCCTATAATCCATCGCGTTAATTCATGGAAACAGGTTGGTTAGAATATCTTATCTTTTATATATCCATATTCTTATTACCTGCATTCTTACCCGAGTATTCAACGTGGAGTGGGGTTGGTATATGTCCATTTTATCTCAACAGCAACTGGAAGCATTGAAGAAAAAAGTCAGAAAGGTTACCGAAACTGAGCTGGAAGAAATTCAACTGGAAGTTGAGCGGACGAATGTCTTTCCTGACTCTTATTATGATGTTTGTCGTAAAAACGATCTGTTTCGTCTGGCGATGCCTGAAGAATTTGGCGGTATGGGACTCAACTGTGAACAGTTCTTTTCGGTGATGGAAGAGTTTTGCCGTGGGCCCGGTGGGATGCGTATGAACCTGCACCACGCTAACGGGTTGAACTGGCGAATTATGTATGACCATGGCGCGGAAGATTTGCGTGCTAAATGGTTACCGCTGCTGGCAAATAAAGATGCTTATATTAACTTTGCATTAACTGAGGCGGATTGTGGTTCGGGTGCGGATATTCGTACTACTGCGGTTAAAAAAGGGGATAAATATATTCTTAACGGAACCAAAACGTTGATATCCCATACAGATATATCCGATGGGAGCTATGTTATTGCGGTTACAGATGAGAATAAGCGTAAAAAAGGTGGCTTAACGGCATTCTTTATCGAAACGAATACTCCCGGTTATTACATCGATCCCATGCCGCACATGATGGGTTGCCGTGGCGCGGGGCATGCTTATCTGCGTTTTGAAAACTGCGAAGTCCCTGCCCATAACATTATGGGTAAAGAGGGTGATGGCCTGGATATTTTCATGAATGCGCTGGCGCATTCACGCGCCATGATTGCCGTAACCTGTCTTGGAATGTCGCAGCGCTTCCTGGAATTGGCGATAGCCAGAGCAAAAGATCGTGTGACTTTCGGTAAGGCTCTTACTTCTCGCCAGGCTATTCAACAAACGCTGGCGGATATGGGCACGCAGGTGCATGCGCTGCGTGTCATGCTGCGCGACTGTGCGCAAAAATTTGATCGGGGCGAAGACATTGAGATGGTCTCAGCCATGTGCAAACTGCACGGCATTGATACCGTTCGTACGGTATCGGATAGCTGTCTCGAAATCTTTGGCGGTATTGGCTATTTCGAAGATAACCCGTATGGCCCGGTAGAAAGAATGTATCGCGATGCTCGCGCTCTGTGGTTTGAGGAAGGCCCTCGTACCGTGCAGCGACTGACTATCGCACGCCCACTGATTGCCGCAGGTGGTGAGATTCGCTAGTCCGGGAGCGTTTGCACCGTGTCAGAGGTTAGCTGTTTTTACGGGGCACTAACCTCAGTTTTGGCCGTACGTCGCTGTTTATCCTGTGGCTACGGCCATTTTTGCTTTTATGCGAGAGTGACCTATGAGTACATCACCAGGGAACAGACGCTGGGGCATTATTGTCCTGCTCATTATTGATTATTTCGTCATGTTTGTGGCGCGAAGTGGGATGTCGATGTGTGGGCCTGCATTAATGCAGGAATATGGCTGGAGCGCTATGCAGTTTGGCTGGGTATCCACGGCGTTTTTCATTGGCTATGCCGTCACAATGTTACCCGCGGGTTTGCTGGCGGACAGGTTTGGCGGCGGGGTCGTTTTAGTTACCGGGACATTATGGTGGGCTGTTTTCACGTTTCTGACACCGTTAGGATCGACACTGGGCATCATGATGTTGCTGCGTATTCTGGTCGGGATTGGCCAGGGATTGCTCGTCCCGGCTAACTTTTCACTGGCGGCAAAATGGGTGCCTAAACATGAAGCCGGGATGGCGACAGGATTATTGCAAATAGGTTGCCCTACCGGTATTGCCGTTGCCATGGTTCTGGCGGCATGGATAGTCCAACGCTGGGACTGGCAGACCGTGTTTTACGTTGTATCAGTACCCGGTGTGCTGTGGTGTCTGCTGTGGTGGAAGCTTGGCAGCAACCGTCCGCAACAGGATAATTTTATCACCCAGGGTGAACGAGACTATATTCAGGCTGGGCAAGTCTCTACTGAGGCCTCTCCGGCTGCACAGAATGACCCGCTAAGTAAAGGCGATATTCTGGCTACTCCTTCAGTCTGGGCGTGCGCCCTGTGTTACTTTTGTACCAATTACCTCTTTTTTCTCTTCATGACCTGGCTGCCAACCTACTTTGCCATGGGGCGTGGAATCGATCTCAAACAAAGCGCGATTTTCTCCATGCTGCCGTATCTGGTGGCGATTTTTGCTTACCCACTGGGGGGCGTAGTCACTGATGCCGCATGCCGTCGATTTGGGCAAAACGTCGGACGTAAGATTTCTCCGGTACTGGGGTTATTATTAGCCGGAGTATTTTTGATCCTCGGCACACAGGCAAACAGCTTGTGGAGTGCCGCCACGCTTATCTCGGCGTCGAACTTCTTCCTGTGCTTCACCATGGCTGCACATTTTTCAATTCCTATTATTTTCTCGCAAAAAGACACCGGCATGTTGGTCGGACTGAACGGGGTGTTTGGGACGTTGGCGGGCATTCTCTCGCCTGTACTGGCTGGCTGGGTGATTGATGTGTCCGGTGGTCAGTACGAGTACGCGCTGTATTTGGGCGCAGGCGTGGCGATTGTCGGAGCATTCTTTATGTTGATAGCACGCATTCGGCCAATAGAAAAGAAATCAGCACGCGTAAGCGCGGGCGATCGTAAAGGATTTGCCGGTTAAACAGGCTACTCATTTTTGAGGGAATATGACGTATGAGACCATTAGAGGGCGTTAAGGTCGTCGATCTGACATCATTTCTGGCGGCGCCAACGGTAGCGCGTATTTTAGGTGATTGGGGGGCGGAGGTGATCAAAATCGAACCGCCGATCGGCGATCCTGGCCGTACGCAGGCGTCAGTTTTTAATATGCCGTATGAAGATGATGAGAATCCGGCATTTGATATTTCCAATGCTAATAAGCGTTTTCTGTGTCTGAATTTGAAACAGGAGCGGGCGAAAGAAATTGCCTGGCGCATTCTTTCCACCGCTGATGTGGTAGTGACCAGCTATCGGACGAAAGCGCTGGAGCGGCTGGGGTTCTCATGGGAAGAATTGCACCAGCGTTTTCCTCGTTTAATTTTTGCTCAGATTCTGGGGTACGGTGAGCAAGGGCCAGAAAAAGATACCGCAGGGTTTGATGCGACGGCCTATGTTTGTCGGGGAGGGATTCTGGGGTCGACAAACGAACGAGGGGAAACGCCGATTAACTCAGTGAATGGGTTTGGCGATTTCCAGGCTTCCATGTGCCTGGTTTCGGGGGTTTGCGCGGCGTTATATGGCCGTACGCTCTCCGGGCAGGGGGATAAAGTGACAGTGAGTCTGCATCATACCGCGTTGTTTATGATGAGTATTGCCGTCACATCGGCGCAATATGGCAACGTTTATCCTAAATCCCGCTGCGAAGTCGCGAATCCGTTCAACAATACCTATAAGACCCGGGATGGCCGCTGGATGGTGATTTGTATCCCAGAGTACGATCGCTTTTTCAATAAATTCATGACGCTACTTGGTCGCGAAGATTTGGTCGACAGCCCTGAGTTTTGTCGTATTGCCGATGTCAATCTACATGGACGCAACCGGGATATTATCAGCATCATCAGTGAGCAGGTCGCTAAACGCTCGCTTGATGAAATGATGCTGATGTTAAAACAAAACGACTTTGCTCATGAGAAAGGCTTTACGCCTGATGAAATCCTTGACGATGAGCAGGCGTGGGCGACCGACTGTCTGCGAAATGTTGAATATATCACCGGTAACCGACGCGTGCTGGTGACCCCTCCTGTGAACATTGGTGGTATGGGGCCAGCGCAAATTCGACCTTCTCGCGGATTAGGGCATGATTCGCAGCAAATTCTTTTGGAATATGGATATTCTGTTGAGGAGATAGATCGTTTGAATGCGGACGGCGCGGTCATTATACCCGCATAACCATAGCCGCCAGGTGGTCGGCACCGTTGCTACCTGGTGGGCTCATTTGATTGGGGGGCATTGATGGCAACGACCATTCCTACTTATGCGTTATATGGTGAACAGTCGGAACCTGGCTGGGAGAATTTCTTTAATATAGAAATGATCTCATTGCGTTCAAAACCCTTGAACTGGAAAGCCAATCCGCATATTCATGACTCATTGATTCAGACCCTCTTTATCCAAAGTGGAGAGGTCGATGTTTTAATGAATTATACCCGGATGAGGGTGAGTGGCTCAGGGCTCATCCTGGTGCCTGCGCAAACCGTTCATGGTTTTGATTACCGACCCGGTACGGAAGGGATGACAATCACTGCCTCACAAGGGCCAATGGAATCGGTGATGGGATTATTGGCGCCCAATGTCCTCACTTTGATGCATAAACCCTGCGTAATCCCTCTGGATGATTCCCCTGAGGACGGGAAAATTATTCAGGGTTTCTATCAGTCTTTACAAAAAGAGATGCAGAATCCGAGGATTAATCATACGGCAATGTGCATTTCGATTTTTATCTCCATACTGGTTCACCTCACGCGTATCAATACCCTAACGGAAGAACAGCAGAAGTTTGATGTCTGCTCGCGTAAGGCCTCGCAAATAAACAAATTCCTCCTGCTGGTGGATCAGCGTTTTCGCCAACGGCTGACCGTTAATGATTATTCTGAGGTGATGGGCATGTCCCCGGGACACCTGTCTCGTTTATGTCGGGTAACATTAGGGATGTCCAGCCTTGACGTGATTAATATGCGCGTTCTGCAGGAAGCCCAACAAGAGTTGGTTTACACCTCTAAGACGATAAAGCAGCTTGCGGCTTTTTTAGGATTTAATGATGAAGCCTACTTTACGCGCTTTTTCCATAAACATGCGGGTGTCAGCCCTGGACAGTACCGCGAACTGGCCTTGCAAAGAATATCCACAGAGGAAGAGTGCCTGGTTATTGGTGGTGCCCATGAGAAAGAGGGCATCACGCAATAGATGACCCCACCCGTCAGGCGGGTGGGGTTTTTGTGTGCTGACTAGCGTACAACCAGTACCGGCAAAGTCGCGTGGCGGACAACGCTGGAGGCGTTAGATCCGAGCAGATGGGTGCTGATTGATGGGTTGCGTGATCCGATGACTACTACATCTGCATTCAACTCTTCACCCAATTCGTTTACCACATCACGCACGCTACCAAAGCGAACGTGCTGCTTAATGCGGGAAGGATCGATACTGAAGTGGCCGACCATGGTTTGCAGACGGGTTTCCGCTTCGTGTTGCAGATGCTCTTCAAAACGACGAACGTCAGCGGCAAAACGGTGCAGACTCAGACTGGCAGAACCCGGGAGCACATGCAGCAGATGGATCACCCCTTTATCTTGTGCCAGAAATTCTGCATGGCGAACTGCCTTGTCGCTCAGTTCCATTTCGAATACATCAACAGGCATTATGATTGTGTTGTACATAAACATTCTCCTTGTCATTACATGAACACATAACAGCATAGTATTAAAAATGATTCTGTCAGTCACGACACAGATTTATGTTTTGCGAACAGGAGAAAAGGAAGTGCAGCAAATGAAAGACAGCAGGGGTGAAGCGGAAAGAGGATGCGGATGCATCCCCTGTAAGATAAAGCGAGTCGCTTTGATAAGACAGAGTTAGCGCAGGTAGTCGCCTGCAGCTTCAGGCTGATACTCAAGCTCGATGACTTCGAGGTGGGTCGATGTACCGCCCGGTAATTCCCAATGGATCGTATCGCCAACGCGCAGGCCCAGAAGCGCTGCACCGACTGGCGCCATTACCGAAAGCTGTGTACTGCTGTCAGTCATATTGGCCGGATATACCAGGGTACGTACGCGCACTTCGCCATCGCTCAGATTGCGGAATTTCACGCGGCTGTTCATGGTCACCACGTCGTGCGGCATGGTTTCCGGTGAACACATTTGGGCGCGATCCAGTTCAGCGTTTAATGCGTCCGCTATCGGTAAACCAGCAAACGCAGGTTGCTCCAACAGGCGGTCAATGCGTTCCGCATCGAGGTCGTTAATGATAATAGTTGGTCTGGACATATATTACTCCATGTCGTCGATACTGCGGATGCGCAGGTAAATAATCCCAAAAGAAAACCCTCACCGTCAGGCGGCAAGGGTTTAGCTTTTATGATGATACTGAGACTTACCCCTGGTTTGAAGTGATTTAGTTCACATTCAGGCAAATCATCAATATTGCTGCAGATTAAGGGGGAGGCAAAAAACGTGAGCGTTCTCAAATTTGCATTATGCTTTTTAAGCGCTCGCTGCGGGCGCGCCACGACAACTCAGTGTTCCTCGACAGGAGATCTCATGAGCCAGTACGACAAACTTACCTTAAAAGATGGCAGCTATTTGCATTTCAAAGATTGGGGAAGCGGCCAGCCCATTGTGTTCAGCCATGGTTGGCCGCTGACCGCAGATGCGTTTGAAGATCAAATGCTGTTTCTCGGGGCGAAAGGATTTCGTGTGATAGCCCATGACAGACGGGGGCACGGTCGTTCGGCCCAGCCCTGGGATGGCCACAATATGAATCAGTATGCTGATGATTTGGCCGAACTTACCGCGTATCTCAATCTCAAAGATGCTGTACATGTCGGGCACTCTACCGGCGGTGGCGAAGTTGCTCGTTATATTGGCCGCCATGGGACGCAGAGGGTAGCAAAAGCGGTACTCATTGGTGCGGTAACCCCCATCATGATCAAAACCGACTTTAACCCGAATGGTGTACCTAAGGAGGTGTTTGATGGCATTCGTGAAGGCGTTGTGAACGATCGTGCCGCCTTTTTCTATGAGCTGACGGCCGCATTCTATGGCTACAATCGACCGGGCGCAAAGGAGTCGAAGGCGATCCGTGAAAGTTTTGTCGAACAGGGCTTACAAGGATCAATCAAAGCACTGTACGACTGTATCCATGCTTTCTCGGAAACAGACTTGCGTGAAGATCTCAAAAAAATGACCATCCCGACGTTGGTGATCCATGGTGACGAAGATCAGATTGTCCCGTTTGAAACCTGCGGTAAGGTCGCGGCGGAAATACTGCCGGACTCGCAGTTGAAGGTATATGTCGGCGGCTCGCATGGAATTTGCACCACCCATAAGCAACAGATCAACGGTGACCTGCTCAACTTTATTCAGTCGTAATCGTTGGCAGATTGTTCTACGCTGATCTTCTTTTTCCAGGGGGATGAGCGAAGCATAATTTGTGCTGAGCTGACGTCAACTTCAACAGGGAACGCTATGTATTTCTATCAACCGTCACAGGGGCACGGCCTGCCGCATGACCCGCTAAATGCCATCATTGGACCGCGCCCGATTGGCTGGATTGCGTCGCGTGACGGCAATGGTCGGCACAATCTGGCACCCTACAGTTTCTTTAACTGTTTTAACTATCATCCGCCGATTATCGGTTTCGCCAGCAGCGGCTGGAAAGACAGCGTGCAGAATATTATCGAAACCGGTGAATTTGTCTGGAACCTGACGACTCTTGAGCTGGCCAGCGCGATGAACGAAACGTCGGCCAGTCTGCCGCACGGTGAGGATGAGTTTTTTGCCGCCGGGCTTAGCAAGGCAGATAGTCGGATAGTCAACGTGCCGCGCGTGGCGCAAAGCCCGGTCAATTTTGAGTGTCGTTTATCGCAAACTCTGCAACTGACTACTGCTGATGGCGCACCTGTTGAAACCTGGTTGGTGCTGGGAGAGGTGGTGGGCATCCACATAGATGAAACGCTACTGGAAGACGGCATCTATCAGACGGAGAAAGCGAAGCCGGTACTGCGTGCAGGTGGGCCAACGGCGTATTATTCGATCAGTGAAACACACCGTTTTGATTTAGTTCGCCCGGACGCCCGAGCAAAACGCTAAGCTTACGGACCGACGCCAGCTTGCAGCGTCGGTCGCGATTTTCAGTATCCCACTTTGTCGATAATAAACAGTTTACCGCAGCTACCCGGATGCGGTTGCGGTAAGAATGACTGTGCAGATAACGTCTGGTTGATGTTGTCGGCTTTCAGGGATAACTGGATCTCAGTGAGATACGCCGGATTGCCGTGGCAGCTTAGCTTCACTGCTTTGACGTTCTCTTTGCCCCAGCTTTTGGCAACGGCGGCGTCAAATGCGTTACGGCTGACGGTTTTGCCGTAGTTTTCCGCCAGGAATTTGCCCACCTCGCTGTTCTTAACCTCATCATTCAGCCGCACCATCGTGCCGAAGTATGCGTCGGGATCAAAACCGAAACACGCGCCATGTTTGGCATACTCGTAACGTTCCAGACAGGATCTCCCTCCAGCGCCGGGCATTACAGCGCTGAGTTTTGCCGCGCTTTCCAGCGACAGCCCGGTTTCGGGGGCCGCGCATTTACGGCTGGCGCGGGCTTCAGGCAGGTTGGGAATAGGGCGAGTCGCGCAGCCAAAACGCATCCAGCGGCGGTTGTCTACTCCACGGGCGGCAATGGATTTAGGCAGGCTGGGCCATAAACCGTGAACGGTCAGGAAATCTGCTTTGTCTGCGCTCTCTTTTTGTAAACGACATTCGTCAGGCTCCTGACGATTCCGCTCGTGTTGGCTTTGGCAAAATCCGGTTTGCCAGGAGAGGGCCAGCACGTAGCTGTCAAAATCAGCGTACTGTTTTGCCTGAAGTTCATCGGCCTGAGCTGCAGAAACTGGCAGCAGGAGTGCTGCCAGCAATGAAGAATAACGCCATGTTGATGTCATGATGATTTCGGATACTTATATAAATTCTGAATATCATCTATTTAATCATAAAAAATGCCAGTCAGGTTTAGCTGTCTGGCATCATTTTCATCAGGCGTGAACAGGAATGATTAGCTCCACATTGCCAGAATCGGCCAGCCGACCAGCAGAAGCATAGCGATGTAGATAACGCCGAAGATAGCACCCAGACGCCAGTAGTCTTTGGACTTCACATAACCACAACCGTAGATGATAACACCCGGGCCAGTGGCATACGGAGTCAGACAGCCCATGATACCGATGGACAGTACCAGCAGGATACACAGGTGTTCCATCGGCACGCCCGGGATACCTTTACCGACAGCCAGAATAACCGGCAGCATGGTGGCGGTGTGCGCAGAAAGGCTGGCAAACAGGTAGTGAGCAAAGTAGAACACCAGTACCAGAACGATTACTGTCGCGTTAGGCGAGAACCCTTCCAGATGCGTGCTCATGGTGTTGGCAAACCAGTCGATGAAACCGGAACGGGTTAAACCGTTGGCCATTACCACCAGCGTGGCCAGGTTGACCAGGGTGTTCCATGCGCTGTTATAGCGAGTAATGTCTTTCCACGGTACAACATGCAGAGCCAGCATCAGGGAGACCGCCAGCAGACCCACTGCGGTAGCGTCAATCAGCTTGCCGCCAAATACCCACAGGCCCAGGCTGAGCAGTACCAGACCGATCAGCGTCATCTCTTTACGGGTCAGTTTACCCATAGTTTTCAGTTCATCGCCGGCCCATGCGGCAACTTCAGCGCTGTGAGTGACTTCCGGTTTGTACAGCACGTAAGACAGCCACGGAGCAACGATCAGCAAAATAATACCGACCGGCAGGAAGCTGAGGAACCACTGCAACCAGCTGATTTGAATGCCGGCGATTTTGTTAACGAATTCCAGACCCAGCACGTTAGGCGCAGCGCCGGTAACGAACATCGAGGAGCTCAGGCTGGTACTGATAACCATCATCCACATCAGATATCCGCCGATACGGCGTGCGGAAGGATCGTTAGGGAAGGATTTGAACAGCGGCGGCAGGTTTTTGATAACCGGGAACACGGTACCACCGGTACGTGCGGTGTTGGACGGTGTAAACGGTGCCAGCAGGATGTCGATAATAACAATCGCATAGCCCAGCGTCAGGGTACGTTTACCCATGAATTTCACCAGGAACAGTGCGATACGACGACCCAGACCGGTGACTTCATAACCCAGTGCGAAGATAAACGCACCAAACACCAACCACACGGTGGTGCTGGAGAAGCCTGCCAGACCCCACTTCAGCGCTTGCTTACCCGCTTTAAACGCCGGATCAGCCAGTTCGGAAGCATCAAACAGCAGATAGTTGCTGCCGATAACGCAGATCGTGACGGCGATAAAGCTGATCGCTGTAGCCGGAATTGGCTCAAGGATCATACCGACGATCATCGCCACAAACACGGCAAAGTAGTGCCAGGCCTGTGGAGGCATTCCATCAGGAACGGGGATAAGAAACATGACGCCCATTACGACCAATGGGGCCAATAACTTCCATATTTTATCTTTTGCTAAAGACATGTGTGTGATTCTCCGGAAAGGATCTTTAATTGTGATAATGATGAACTTGCGAAATCTGAGCTAAGAACCAGGTAACGATCAGCAGATCGGCACAGCCTCCTGGACTGAGGTTGCGTTCGATGCACTGTTGGTCGAACTGGTGTAGGTAATGGAGATCGGCGGGGGTACGAATTCCCCCTTGCTGCAATAATGTGGTGGCCTGCCGTTGTATCCACCGCAGACCCTCCGCGCCGCCACGTGAAGCCACGTTGGTGTCGCCATTGATAGACATCAGCAGCAATAATGTGTCGAGTAACGCCAGTTCAGGGTCGCGGCCCTGAGTCAGCAGTGCGCGGTAGTGCGGCAGAGCATGCTGGATGACGAGCGGATATCCCGCTTCGGCTTCGCCCCGTGCGCCGGTTAATCCCAGTTGCTGATAAAGACGTTGGCCAGCCGTGAGTTGTTGATTGTTCTGGCGCAGTTCGCGCTCGGTCAGGCCACGGCAAAATGTTGCTGCCGTAGAGCAAATGGTTTCAGCGGTAACAGTCAGTTGGAGCTGGTGCAGGCGGCCAATGGCGGCACACAGCAGTCCCAGAGAAAAGATGCTGCCTTTATGGGTGTTCACCCCAGCGGTGGCGCGAAACATATCGGCTTCGCAGGCCATACCCAGTGGACGCAGTCCTTTCAGTACCTCTTCAGGTGACAACTGCGCGCTGAATGCGCCGTATTCGATAAAACGTGGCAGCCAGGCCTGGATAGCCTCTGCGCTGCGATGAAAATCTTCCAGCGCCATATCTTTATGTGCGCCGTTATTAATGCGATCCACCAGACCCGGTTTGGGCGATAAGTTGACTTCAGTCAGCATGGCGCGCCAGGCAAGCGTGGCGTAGGCGTCGGGCAGATCCAGTGGAAGGACTGCGTTATTCGTCGATGTTGCGGGAATCGGCATCATGTAGCAGTGCCTCCATTTGAATGAGTAAGTCGGAAAGCGCGTGGGTTTTACCCCGCGCACATTCGGCAGCGCTTTGCTCGCACAACAGACAGCGACGGGCAGGAAGCGCGAAATGACGGCGGGACAGGATTTCTCCTTCCGGGGTCAGGACATCGATGTCCCATAACCGTCCCAGCGGATGTGAATGCTCAAGCTCGATAGTGGCGAGCTTGAGGTCGTGGGCTGGCGCCTCGATGGACAACAGACCTTCCGGGCCGCTGGCGGAGACCAGCGCAGTTTGCTCCCTGACAATCCAGGATGATTGTTTCGCCAGCGCAAGCAGGGCGATGACGCCGTGATTAAAGATACGACGGGTTAATTCGCTGTCTTTAATCGGACCTGGCGCTACCACGGTAAAAGAGACCAATGGCGCGTGATGACGCGTGAGCCAGGCATGTTGCCTCGCTTGTCTCTCATCACGGCTGGCGAGCAGCTCGGGAATGGAAACCGCGTGGCAGGTGGCGTGTTCAGGGAGCAGGTGCATGGCTTATTCCTTCACCTGATGCACAACGTCAATCACTGAGCCATCGCGATAACGCACAACGGCAATCACGCGGTCGGTGAATTCGATTGCGCGTGGCTGGCCGGTAAGTTGCTGTGCGCGTTCGCGCAACCATTCAATGGACACGACTTTCATGCCCGCTTCTTGCAGACGTTCTGCCAGCTCAGGGCGTGCAGGGTTGACGGCGATACCGTGGTCAGTGACCAGGATATCAACGCTGGAACCTGGGGTTACGCAGGTCAGGACGTTATCAACCAGCGTCGGGATGCGTCCGCGAACCAGCGGTGCGACGATGATGGAAAGCGCTGCAGCAACCGCAGTATCACAGTGGCCACCGGATGCGCCGCGCAGTACGCCGTCAGAACCGGTCAGTACGTTAACGTTGAAGTTGGTATCTACTTCAAGCGCGCTCAGTACCACGACATCCAGACGATCAACAGAGGCGCCTTTTGAGCCCCAGTTGGCATACTGGTTAGCACTGATTTCAATGTGATTTGGATTGCGTGCCAGAGATTCTGCCGCATTACGGTCGAAGCTCTGTACATCCAGCAGTTTGCGGATTAAGCCTTTCTCATGCAGGTCAACGATGGTGGCAGTGATGCCGCCCAGCGCAAAGTCAGCACGGATGTCGCGGCTGCGCATTTTGTCTTCCAGGAAACGGGTAACGGCCAGAGACGCGCCGCCGGTCCCTGTCTGCAATGAAAAACCTTCTTTGAAGTAGCCGGAGTTAGCAATAACGTCTGCTGCGCTGCGGGCGATCAGCAATTCGCGCGGGTTGGTGGTCATGCGAGTGGCATCAGCACCAATTTTGTCAGCATCACCGACCTGGTCGATTTGTACAATCAGATCCACCTGATCCTGGGTAATGCTGGCTGGATTATGCGGGTAGGTCAGCAGCTGTTCGGTCAGCAGGACAACCTGTTTGGCGTTTTCAGCATCGACACGAGCGTAGCCCAGGGAGCCACAGCAGGCTTTACCTGTGTAACCGTTGGCGTTACCAAACGGGTCACAGGATGGCACGCCGAGGAAGGCGACATCAATGTTGAGTTCGCCGCTTTGTACCAGATGTACACGACCACCGTGAGAGTGGACCTGAACAGGTTCAGCCAGCAGACCGCGAGAGATCTCTTCTGCCAGCGGGCCACGCAGACCAGAAGTATAAATACGGCTGACGACACCCTGACGAATGTGTTCAACCAGCGGCGCATGGCAGTCGCTCAGGGAGCTGGAAGCCAGCGTCAGGTTTTTAAAGCCCATTGCAGCGATGGTATCCATCACCAGGTTGATCGTCAGATCGCCACCACGGAAAGCGTGGTGGAAGGAGATGGTCATGCCATCCTGTAAACCTGAACGGCGAATGGCCTCTTCCAGGTTAGCGCACAGCTTTTTGTTGCGCGGTTTTTGCGCCTGCAATTCAACTTTTGCGGTGCTCTGATAAGCGGAAAGCTCGCTTTCTGCATGACGGCTCCAGGTCGCCACGCGATCCTGTCGTTGAGACTGTTCGATTTTCTGCGTCATTTTTTTGCCTTATTCTTCGCGAATGCCGGAAAGTTCTGCACGGGAGATAACCAGAAGGGCGCGCTCGATAACCGGGCTGTCGACCATCTTGCCGTTCAGGGAAACTACGCCACGGCCTTCACGGGCGGCGGCTTCAGCGGCTTCTACCACCAGACGTGCGTGAGCCAGCTCTTTGCGCGTCGGGGCATACAGGTTATGCAGGAGTTCAATCTGACGCGGGTTGATGAGCGACTTACCATCAAAACCCAGTTGCTTGATGTGTGCGGCTTCGTGCAGGAAACCTGCTTCGTTATTGGCATCGGAATAGACGGTATCGAACGCCTGAATGCCGGCAGAACGCGCAGCCTGCAGAATTGAGCACCGTGCAAACAGCAGTTCGGTGCCTTCCGGGGAGCGTTCAGTACGCAGGTTACGTACGTAGTCTTCTGCGCCGAGTGCAATACCGATCAGACGCTCGGAAGCGTGGGCAATTTCTACTGCGCGGGTAATACCTAATGGTGATTCGATAGCGGCCAACAAACCGGTGCTGCCGGGTTCACGACCACAGGCGTTTTCAATGCGCAGGATTTCGCTTTCGATGTCGATGACATCCTGGGCGGTATCCGTTTTGGGTAAACGCACGATGTCAGCGCCACCGCGTACGACGGCTTCGAGGTCATTGATGCCCCATTCGGAGTCGAGGGCGTTCACGCGCACGATAGTTTCAACGTCGTGATACAGCGGATGCTGCAGCGCGTGATACACCATGCGGCGCGCAGTGTCTTTCTCACGCAGTGCGACGGAGTCTTCCAGGTCGAACATCAGCGCATCTGCCGGGTAGATGAATGAGTTGCTGACCATCGCGGCGTTAGCGCCTGGTACGAACAACATGCTGCGGCGCGTGCGGGATTTACGTTGTTGTAAAGAATCGGAAATCATTGGCAATCCTCCCATGGCAGTGCCGGAATGCCGCTGGCGCGGGCCAGTAATGCTTCCAGTCGCGCACGTAAAATGCAGTCCAGTGCGCCTTTATCATCAACATTTAATTGCACGCCGCGGACGTTATAGCGGGACAGAACGTCCAGAATGGTGGCCCTGATGGCATCACCGAACTGCTTTTCGACGCTACTGTTAACCTGCAGGTCAATATCCTGCGTATCGAGCGGGGCGATGCGGATCATCACATCACCGGACTCGAGAGTGCCTGCGACGGCTGCCTGGTTTATTTTCATTTTTCACCTGTTGCTAATGCGGGGGTATTTTGGCGGACTGTCGCAGCCGATGAGGTTCGCTCAACCATGCTTTGCAAGTAGTGCAGCGTGGCTTCGGGTACCAGGGATGCGATAGCCGTGAGATCTTTTTTAACCAGCAGCTTGCGTACCCAGGAGGCGGAAATCGGCATCTCCTGGAAACACAGCCGCTCAATTTCCACCAGTTCAATCGGCGGGGCGGGAAGTGTTGGGGTCTCCAGCCAGTAGCGCATATCGTTGTTGTACTGGGAGGTGACGGTGCAATACGGCTCAGTACCGACGAAACGGTGCGTAACGCCGAGTGCCGGGGCCAGGTACTGACGGAAAATTTTCAGGTCTATTTCGGTGTAGCAGTGGTTAATAACGCTCTGCTCTTTAATGAAGTAGCACGGGAACGTGGCGCGAGAGATGATGTATTCCGAACCGCGGTGTACGGTTAAACGTGGAATATCTTTAGTCCCTTTGAGTACCAGGTCCAGTCGGTCTTCATACGGGAAACGCGAGGTATCTTCTTTCACCAAAAACAGATGCAGCCAGTCGCACTGTGCGGCGGCTTGTTGGATCAGAAAACGGTGCCCGTTGGTGAAGGGGTTGGCGTTCATCACGATACAGCCAATTTTTTTCCCTTCACGGCGCTGTTTCGCCAGTGATTCCGCGTAACGTTTGAGGCGAGTGGTGCTGTTTTCCATCAACACCATAATGCCGGGCACGCTGGTCAGCGTCGAAAAACCGCACTGCTTAAACAGTGACTCATACTCGGTTTTGGTATAGATGAAGAGATGGGTGCAATGCCGCTCGTAGGCGAGGTTGATTAACTCAGTCGCCAGCGTCAGCGCTAAGCCTTCACCGCGCACGGATTCACAGATCGCGACGCATTTAATGATATTGCCGGCGATACCGCCACAAGCGATCAGGCGGTCGTTACGGGTGACGGTGATAAATACTTCGACGGTAGTATCAACGCTCAAATCGTTCTCTTTCAGAAATTGAGCGATAACCGCCATCTTTTTATTTTCTGAGCGTTTAACTTGCGTGAATATATTATTACCGAACATAGTAAATAGAGCCCCGATGGTATATTTGTTACTGGGTTTCTGTTTTTGTTGCTCTGTTTAGCAACCTGATAACGTTTTGTTTGCAATTGAAGGGAATGTTTTTTTATTACGGAGTATTTCTTTTTTTCCCTGCTGCATACATCGTAAGGAGTATTTTGGAGGTAAATTTTGATTTATTTCACAATAAGTTAGATGGTTTTAATGTGTTTTATGGTTTTAAGTTTTTTAATTAATTTAACCCGGAAATAGCGTGTGGTTTTTATTTGTTTAATTGATTTAAGGTGGGGAATCTGTAACGATCCTATTTTAGGCCGTGACTTGTAAATAAAACATTTTTATTACAAATACAACGAAAAATAAGTTTCGGTTAACGTCGGTGAGGAAAAAACATGTCGGAAAAGAAAAATAAAACACGGTTTCCTTTTTTTCGCAGCCTGGCGTTTCCGTTGCGTATCTTTCTCCTCATTCTGGTCGTTTCTGTTTTTATCATCGCGGCGTTAGCACAATACTTTACCGCCAGCTTTGAAGATTATCTGGCAACGCATGTCCGCGATATGGCAATGAATCAGGCGAAAATTATCGCCTCGAACGACAGCATTATTGCTGCCGTAAAGCACCGTGATTACGAGCGTCTGGCAACGATAGCGGATAAGTTGCAGAGCGGGACTGACTTTGACTATGTGGTTATCGGTGATACCCACTCGATCCGTCTTTATCACCCTAATCCGGATAAAATTGGCTACCCCATGCAGTTCACCAAGCCCGGCGCACTGGAGAAAGGGGAAAGCTACTTCATTACAGGTAAAGGGTCTATCGGGATGGCGATGCGCGCCAAAACCCCTATCTTTGATGATGATGGTAAAATCATCGGTGTTGTCTCAATTGGCTACCTGATCAGTAAAATCGACAGCTGGCGCTCGGATTTCTTACTTCCGATGGCAGGGGTGTTCATTCTGTTGTTGCTGGTGCTTATGTTACTTTCCTGGTTTTTTGCCGCCCATATTCGACGCCAGATGTTGGGTATGGAGCCCAAACAAATCGCACGGGTGGTACGTCAGCAGGAGGCGCTGTTTAGCTCAGTGTACGAAGGCTTAATTGCTGTTGATCCTGACGGGTGCATTACGGCGATAAACCGCAGTGCGAGAAAAATGCTGGGGCTCTCGTCGCCTGGACGTAAGTGGTTAGGTAAGCCGATTGCGGACGTCGTTCAGCCAGCAGACTTTTTTACCCAGCAGATTGCGGAAAAGCGCCAGGATGCGATGGTTAACTTTAATGGGTTGAGTGTGATTGCCAACCGCGAGGCTATCCGCTCAGGCGATGAACTGCTCGGGGCTATCATCAGCTTTCGTAGCAAAGATGAAATTGCGACCCTGAATGCCCAGCTAACACAAATCAAACAGTATGTAGAAAGCCTGAGAACACTACGTCATGAACACCTGAACTGGATGTCCACCATCAATGGTCTGCTACAAATGAAAGAGTATGACCGGGTGCTGGCCATGGTTCAGGGAGAGTCGCAGGCGCAGCAGCAACTCATTGATAGTCTGCGCGGCGCTTTCGCCGATCGTCAGGTTGCAGGCCTGCTGTTTGGCAAGGTACAGCGTGCGCGGGAACTGGGTCTCACAATGACCATTGTGCCTGGCAGTCAACTGCATAAACTTCCTGAGGGGTTGGATAGCACAGAGTTTGCAGCAATTGTTGGCAATCTGCTTGATAATGCGTTTGAAGCCAGTTTGCGTACCCAGCAGGGTAACAAGGTCGTTGAACTCTATCTGAGCGATGAGGGCGATGAGGTGATCATCGAAGTCGCCGATCAAGGTTGTGGCGTACCGGAAGCATTGCGCGAAAAAATATTTGAACAGGGTGTGAGCACTCGTACCGATGAACCAGGCGAACATGGCATCGGTTTGTATCTGATTGCAAGTTATGTGAGGCGCTGTAATGGGGTTATTACGCTCGAAGATAACTCCCCCTGCGGTACCTTATTTTCTTTATTTCTTCCGAAAGTGAAAAAAAACAATGACGGAACCATTAACGCTGTTGATCGTTGAGGATGAAACGCTACTGGCGGAAATGCATGCTGAATATATCCGCCATATACCCGGTTTCAGCCAGATATGGCTGGCGGGTAATCTTGCGCAGGCAAGAATGATGATTGAGCGTTTTAAGCCCGGTTTGATTCTTCTTGATAACTACTTGCCGGATGGCAAGGGCATAACGCTATTACACGAGCTGACTCAGGCACGCTACCCTGGCGGCGTGGTGTTTACCACGGCAGCCAGTGATATGGATACGGTCTCAGAAGCTGTACGCAGCGGGGCGTTTGATTATCTGGTTAAACCCATAGCCTATGAGCGACTGGGGCAGACGCTTACCCGATATCAGCAACGCAGAAGAATGCTGGCCGGTAATGACAGTGCCAGCCAAAAACAGATCGATGAAATGTTTAATGCCTATGCGCGCGGTGAGCCGAAAGGGGATTTGCCGACCGGGATCGACGCGCTAACGCTGAATGCGGTGCTGAAGTTGTTTGCTGACCCGACGGTACATCATACCGCGGAAACGATCGCTCAGGCGCTAACCATCAGCCGTACAACATCCAGACGCTACCTGGAGTACTGTGCCAGCCGCCATTTGATCATTGCGGAGATTATTCACGGGAAGGTAGGTAGACCGCAGCGTATTTACCACGGCGGCTAATACACGTCATCCTTTAAGCTGCCTCTTTGTTGGCTGCGTGCAGAAACCCCCAGTCACATAGTTATCTATGCTCCTGGGGATGTCTTCACTTGCCGCCGCGATGCAGCATAAATGATTTTGTGTATTAAGGTCAGGTATTGACAGGTATCGTTAACCGCCAATCAGGGCAGACGTTGCCGGTACCATCACTTCCGTGGCGATAATCACAATCAGCAGTCCGACCATCACCGGAACAGACGTCCGTTTTACGACTTCAAACGGTGAAATCTTCGCCATCCCTGCGACAGCCACAACCACACCGGATACCGGGGAGATTGTGCGTCCGAGGTTTGACGCCTGCAGCATTGGGATCGAAAGGTAGGCAGGGTTGATACCGGAAGAGTGCGCCAGTTTTGGGATCATCTCAACGAAGGCGTAGAAAGGCGCGTTACCGGAGCCCGTGGTCATTGCGGCCAGCATGGTCAGAATCACCAGCACCAGCATCAGAATAATGCTCGCAGAACCAAATGAGGTGGCGATAGAGATCAGACTCTGAATAAAGCCAATGGTGCTCAGACCCTGAGCAAATACACCGGCTGCAACCAACAACATGACGACGTTAGCAAAGGCATCTGCCATGCCGCGGTAGGCCACTTCCAGACCTGAGAAAACCTTCTGGGTATTGAACCCGCGGACAAACTCCAGCACTGCGGCAATAAGCATGCACAGCACCAGAATCGTGATGATGTGCAGTTGCGGGCCCCATTTACCATCAAAAATCAGTACGCCGACGATCGGGGTAAACGGCAGAATGGCGTAAAACGAAGGGGCTGTGGTGGTGATTTCTGTCACATCTAACATTTCGTGAGAGATGTTCTCTTTTTTATCCAGATAGCGCTGCCAGAAGTAATGGGCAATCGCCATACCAATAATGGCAGCAATAGAAATCGGCAGCGTGGTTTTAAACGCGAAGTCGATCAGTGGCATTTCCGCTGCTTTTGCAGCCAGAACGACATCCCCGGAAGTGGGAGAAAGAATGATGGCGGCAGGGGAGGCGCAAATGGCCGCCGCAGCACCACGACTGATCCCAACGTTAACCATGACCGGAAAGAGTGTCGCCATCAACAGCACGCCCAGCCCGGTTGCCGAAGAGACGGCCAGTGACATCAGGCAGGCAACAAAATAGGCGGCAATCATGAGCATGTAAGGCGAGTTGATATATTGCAGGGGTTTGGAGGCCAGCTTAACGACCATATCGTTCGCGCCGATATGCGTCATGTAGGCGGCAAAACCACACAGCATCATAATCATCATGCCGAGGTCGCCGCCGCGGCTCATCAGCAAAATTTTAATATATTCAACAATATCTGTCGCAGTGTAACCAGTACTTTCGGCACTGCCGGGCAGAACTTTATGTCCCATCAGGGCGCTGATAATCAATAAAACCAGACCCCCGACAAACAATACACCGGTCGCGGAATAACCTTTAATGATGTAGCGAGCTACACCCACAATAACAACGACTCCAATAAGGAGTTCTATAAATGTCAACATTGTTTCCCCTGTCATATTGACGCCCAGAAAGTAAAAAAACTAAAAAAAGCATAAAGCGGTGTGAGAATGTGCCTAATAAACACTGGCTCCTTGCTGATTAAAATCAATAAAAATACGGATTCAACCGATGGCGCAGGCGTTTTTTCAACATAGCGGACGAGAAGGGCGTACCGCAATCAAAAACTGTGAACCACTCTGGTTTTATGTGTTGTTTTGCTTTGTAATGATGCATTAATGTTAATTAATTGTGATTTATTTTGGTGTTTTGCGTAAAAGAAGCCGGATAATAGAAATAAGAACGCGTGTCATATATAAAAACCATAATAAATATAATGATAATAATCTGGAATTTATAAGTGGAGAATATTCTGATTTTTTATTAGCGCCTCTTTGTTAAGCTAACATTAAGGTTTTGTTTGCTACAATTAATACTAACTCCCAGGATGGTAATTAAGTCGTGATTGTCGCTAAACGTTATTTTCTCATTTTTTCATTTCTTTTTATTCAGTTAGCCTTTATTCCCCAGGGTTTTGCTGAGGATAAAGGGTGGTTTGATACCTTTAAAGATAATGTCAGTGAAACCTGGCAGCAGCCCGAACATTATGATCTGTATGTGCCGGCCATTACCTGGCATGCGCGTTTTGCCTACGATAAAGAGAAAACCGATCGCTACAACGAACGTCCCTGGGGGGCAGGATTTGGTCAATCCCGTTGGGATGATAAAGGTAACTGGCACGGGCTTTATATAATGGCCTTTAAGGATTCCTACAATAAATGGGAACCGATTGGCGGCTATGGCTGGGAAAAAACCTGGCGACCGCTGGCCGATGATAATTTCCGCCTTGGGCTGGGCTATACAGCCGGTTTCACCGCGCGCGATAACTGGAACTATATTCCCGTGCCATTGATCCTGCCGTTGGCCTCGATCGGCTATGGCCCGGCAACGTTCCAGATGACCTACATTCCGGGTACGTATAACAACGGAAATGTCTACTTTGCCTGGATGCGTTTCCAGTTTTGACAGACTACCTGTATTGTCAGGTGGATTATTATAAACTTGTTTAAAAACAGATGGATATGTTGTTTGACTGAAAAATAACGCGACATTTATCACTTTTTGACAAAGTTCGACTGGACAAAGTGCACCACAATTGTTGTACTGATACCCGACACAGCATTTGTGTCTATTTTTCATGTAAAGGTAATTTTGATGTCTAAGATTAAAGGTAACGTTAAGTGGTTTAATGAGTCCAAAGGATTCGGTTTCATTACTCCGGAAGATGGCAGCAAAGACGTGTTCGTACACTTCTCTGCAATCCAGACCAATGGTTTTAAAACTCTGGCTGAAGGTCAGCGTGTAGAGTTCGAAATCACTAACGGTGCCAAAGGCCCTTCTGCTGCAAACGTAATCGCTCTGTAAGCATACGACAGCAAGAATTCAAAACCCGCTTAATTGCGGGTTTTTTTTCGCCTAGTGTGCAGGAGAGGCAGAAACCAGCCAGAATGCCAGAGCCGTCATCGCAAATGACCCCAACAGGTTAACCAGCACATTTACCATTGCCCAACCAAAGCGTCCTTCCTGCAGCAAAAACACCACTTCTGCCGAGAAGGTTGAAAACGTCGTCAATCCCCCACAGAAACCGGTGGTGATGAGCACTTTCCACATTGGATCAATGTTTGTCATGCGGTTAAACCACGCCAGCCCCATGCCAATAATAAACGCGCCAATCAGATTTGCTGCCAGCGTACCGAATGGGATGGCCTGATGCAGCGGATTGAACCGCATGCTTAACATCCATCTTGCTACGCTTCCTGTACCGCCACCGATAAAAACTGCTAAAAGGAGTTGTAACACTGCGTAATCCTGCTATTTGATTGTATATAGCGTGAGTGTAACGCTGAATAATTGTTGTTGGCGAGCTTAACCGATTTTTCTGGAGGGAATATGTTTGTTGCAGCAGGGCAATTTGCCGTGGGTCCCTCGTGGGAAAAAAATGCGGAAACGTGTGTCCAGTTGATGTCTCAGGCCGCAGGAGAGGGAGCATCGCTGTTGGTATTGCCGGAAGCGCTGTTGGCCCGTGACGATCTCGACCCCGATCTATCGGTGAAGTCAGCTCAGCTACTGGAGGGCGGTTTTCTGACGCGGCTACAGCGAGAGAGCGCGCAAAACGAGATGACGACGATCCTGACGATTCATGTTCCCTCTGTACCTGGCCGGGCGTTGAACATGCTGATTGCGCTACGGGGAGGCCGGGTTGTTGCCCACTACGCAAAATTACATCTCTATGATGCCTTTTCGATTCAGGAGTCGCGGAATGTCGATGCAGGGGACGCCATAGCGCCATTGCTGGACGTAGACGGATTAAAGGTAGGGTTAATGACCTGCTATGATCTGCGCTTTCCTGAGCTGGCATTGGCGCTCGCGTTACAGGGGGCTGAAATCCTGGTCTTGCCGGCTGCCTGGGTTCGTGGTTCGCTAAAAGAGCATCATTGGACAACGCTGCTGGCGGCAAGGGCCCTGGATGCAACCTGTTATGTGATTGCTGCGGGGGAGTGTGGTAACAAGAATATCGGTCAGAGCCGGGTTATCGATCCGTTTGGCGTGACGATTGCCGCTGCGGCGGAAACACCCGAGCTGATAATGACGGAGGTTTCTGCTGAGCGGGTGAGGCAGGTCAGGGCGCAACTTCCTGTGTTACGTAACCGCCGCTTTGCGCCACCGCAATTATTATGACGTTTTTTTAAACAAGGCTTGATTCACCTTGTTACAGATTGCTATTGTGTGCGCGCGTCGAAAGGCCGTTAATATTCTCAGGTTAATATGGCGCTTTATGCAGCCTGGTTTAAGTTAAGAAGGTATCTATGGGTGAGATTAGTATTACCAAACTGCTGGTGGTTGCCGCACTGGTCGTTCTGCTGTTTGGTACCAAGAAGTTACGTACACTGGGTGGAGACCTGGGAACGGCAATCAAGGGCTTCAAGAAAGCAATGAACGATGATAATGCCGATGCTAAGAAAGATGCTGATGGTAGCGTTCAGGCTGAGAAGCTTTCTCATAAAGAGTAATATCAGGAGCATGATGCTCATACTGCATACTCTGCATGAAAAAAAACCGGCAATTTGCCGGTTTTTTTATTGCTGATATGTAAGTGAGTATTACACGATTACTTCACTTCCAGACCTTTGGCCTGCATGTCAGCATGGTATGAAGAGCGAACGAATGGACCGCAGGCTGCATGGGTAAAGCCCATTGCCATAGCTTCGGCTTTCATCTCATCGAACTCATCCGGGCTTACATAGCGTTGAACCGGCAGGTGATGGCGGCTTGGCTGTAAATACTGCCCCAGCGTCAGCATGGTGACACCATGGCTGCGCAGGTCACGCATGACCTCAATGATTTCCGCATTGGTTTCACCCAGACCGACCATCAGACCAGATTTGGTCGGAATCTCCGGGTGCGCTTCCTTGAAACGTTCCAGAAGCTTCAGTGACCAGTTGTAGTCAGCCCCAGGGCGTACATTGCGATAAATACGCGGTACGTTTTCGAGGTTGTGGTTAAACACGTCCGGCGGCGTGGCAGTGAGGATATCCAACGCGCGATCCATACGACCACGGAAGTCAGGCACCAGCGTTTCGATTTTAATCGACGGGCTTTTCTCACGAATAGCGGTGATGCAGTCAGCAAAGTGCTGAGCGCCGCCGTCACGCAGATCGTCGCGGTCAACGGAGGTAATGACCACATAGCGCAGCGCCATGTCCGCAATCGTCTGAGCCAGTTTTAACGGCTCGTTAGCATCAGGAGCAACCGGACGGCCATGGGCAACGTCGCAGAATGGGCAACGGCGGGTACAGATTGCGCCGAGGATCATAAAGGTTGCAGTGCCGTGATTGAAACATTCAGCCAGGTTAGGGCAGGACGCTTCTTCGCAGACAGAGTGCAGGCCATTTTTGCGCATCGCTGCTTTGATACCCTGGATGCGAGTGGAGTCCGCTGGCAGTTTTATTTTCATCCATTCCGGTTTACGCAGCAGGGCTTCGCGCTCTGTTGCTACATTTTTTACCGGGATAAGAGCCATCTTATCGGCATCGCGGTATTTAACACCGCGTTCCATCACAATGGGTTTACTCATAGCTTGCGTGTTCCAGTTGCGAATTACGAAGGAAAGCGTTTCAATTCAAGGGAATGTTGCATTTATCAACTATTTTTGAATTAGTGATACGCAGTATATCATTGAAACGGGCCAGAAAGCAGCCTGACAGGCTGGCAAAATGTAAAATAGTTGTTGTTTTGTGCCATTTGCCACAACATATGCTGCGGCAAACGATAACCTGTTTTTCAGTCTGCGATGTACTCGTAGGGGGGATTGCCTAACAGCGCTAAAATGTTAGCCAGCAGACGAGGACGCACGCTCTCGGTTGTTGCCGTACTGTCCCACTGCGAGACTTTTGCCATTTCCATTCCGGCATAGCCACAGGGGTTGATGCGCAGGAAAGGTGACAGGTCCATATCTACGTTGAGCGCTAAGCCGTGAAACGAGCAGCCTCTCCGGATACGTAACCCTAACGAGCAGATTTTCTTTTCGCCGACATAGACCCCCGGCGCATCAGCACGCGGATGGGCATCAATACCTATCTCCGCAAGCGTATTCACCACGGTTTGTTCCAGCAATGTTACCAGTTCACGCACGCCCAGTTTGCGGCGTTTGAGGTTCAACAGAACATACATAACCTGCTGACCGGGTCCGTGGTATGTCACCTGACCGCCCCGATCGCTCTGGATAACGGGAATATCACCGGGCATCAGTACGTGCTCTGCTTTACCGGCCTGACCCTGGGTAAAGACAGGATAATGCTCTACCAGCCAGATTTCATCATGACTGTTTTCATCACGGGTATCGGTGAATTCGTGCATGGCCAGAGAGACTGGCTCGTAGGGCTGAAGACCGAGCTGGCGGACCAGAATTTTATCCTGATACAAAACGGCATCTCCGTAGATACTCACACAGAGTAGAGAATGTTAAAGAGGGGAAAAGTATACCACAGGAGGGTGGGGTTACCCGAGCGGGGATGCAGCGGGTAACCGACAGGTTTTTACAGCACCATACGTACGATATCGATATTACCTAATTCTTCGTACAGTGTTTCAACCTGCTCAATGTGTGTCGCATTAATAGTGATAGAGACCGAGTGGTAATTGCCTTTGCTGCTCGGTTTTACCGTTGGGGAGTAATCACCTGGCGCATGGCGCTGTACCACTTCAACCACCTGATCAACCAGCTCAGGCAACGCCTGCCCCATTACTTTGTAAGTAAATGGAGTAGGGAATTCAAGCAGTTCGTTAAGTTTGGTTTTCATGTCAGCTCCGGCGTTACATCAAAAAATAATAACTCCCACAGAGCGTGGGAGTTATCTGGATACTTAGTATATGGGGACGTAAATCACACTTTCAAGTGTTCGATTTTTAGCCAAACCAGTGATGGAACATTAATTTAATGTAATCAATGATTTTACCAAAGAAGTTGCCTTCCGGGATTTCCTGCAGAACCACCAGCGGACGCTGCTCAATGGTTTTGCCATCAAGCTGGAAGTTGATGGTGCCGACAACCTGGTTTTTCTGCAGCGGTGCATGCAGTTCCGTGGTGTTCAGAACATAGCTGGCTTTCAGATCTTTCATGCGGCCGCGTGGAATCGTCAGGTAGACATCTTTATCGACACCTAACGACGCACGATCGGTATTACCAAACCAGGCGGGCTCTGAGGCAAACTCTTTGCCGACTTTCAGCGGATTCACGGTTTCAAAGAAACGGAAGCCCCAGGTCAGCAGCTTTTTACTTTCGGTTTCACGACCTTTATAGGTGCGACCGCCCATCACGGCAGAGATCAGACGCATCTGACCTTCGGTCGCGGAGGCCACAAGGTTATAACCCGCTTTGTCAGTATGGCCGGTTTTGATACCGTCAACATTCAGGCTGTTATCCCACAGCAGACCGTTACGGTTGAGCTGGCGGATACCGTTAAAGGTGAACTCTTTTTCTTTATAGATAGAGTACTCGTTGGGTACATCGCGGATCAGCGCCTGACCAATCAGCGCCATATCGCGAGCTGAGCTGTACTGGCCTTCTGCATCCAGGCCATGTACGGTCTGGAAGTGGGTGTTTTTCAGCCCCAGCGCATTAACATAGCTGTTCATCAGGCCGACGAAAGCGTCCTGACTTCCGGCAGAAAAGTCTGCCATTGCCACGCAAGCATCGTTACCGGATTGCAGGTTGATACCACGGATTAGCTGCGATACCGGAACCTGCATGCCCGGCTTGAGGAACATCAGGGATGAACCTTTAAAGACAGGGTTGCCCGTAGCCCAGGCGTCGTTGCCGACGGTGACCAAATCGGTTTCTTTGAATTTCCCGGCTTTCATTGCCTGCCCGATGACGTAGCTGGTCATCATTTTAGTCAGGCTGGCGGGATCGCGGCGAGAGTCCGCATTCTGTTCTGCCAGAACTTTGCCTGAATTGTAGTCAATCAGGATATACGACTCCGCATCGATCTGCGGAACACCCGGGATCATGGTTTTAATATTCAGGTCATCTGCATGGGCAGCAGAAAGAGAGGCTGCGCAGAGAGCCGCGGTGAGCGCCATGCGCTGCACGAAACGAGCGGAAAAAGTGGTCTTCATGGTCTGAACTACGACGTCCGTGGTGAAATTAAAAAAAGTGCCCTACTATAGCAAATGCATAACTCACAGGCATCTGACTTTCCGCGTGACTTTGTTAATGTCGTTTACAGAAATTGACAACTCAGATGCCTGGTTTGCGTTATTACACGCCGGTGATGAAGGACTGTAATTGCGCCTCGGATTGCAGACGCTGTTGCAGTGTGGAGGCTTCAGCCTTGCTGGCGAATGGCCCCATCTGAATACGCCAAACGGCACCGTTTTGCACAACCCGGCCCGGAACGCCAAACTGCTGACTTAAACGCTTTTGATACTGCTGCGCGCGCGCCTGCTCGCTTACCGCACCAACCTGAACGACATAACGACCGTTGGCTGCGGTTGCCGGAGTGGCAACGGCGGCGGCGGGTGCTGCTGCGACTGTCGGTGTGGTGGCAGGCGCAGCCACAGGGGCGGCCGGTTGTGGTGCTGGCGTCGGTTCGCTACCTTCAAGCACGCCGGAAGCGAGCGTGGTCGGTGCGCCGAGGAAACCACCGCTGTTTACTGGTGCTCCGGTAGGGTCATCGCTTTTCAGCGTGGAATTGCTGATCGGGCGGATATCACCCTGCGGCTGACCCGCATCCGGTGTAGCAGGCATGCTGCCGCCACTGCTTAAGTCAGGGCGTGAGGGCAGGGCATAGGTTTGTTTGGCCACTGTCGTACAGGCCATACCTGGGCCGGACAGAGAGCCATCCTGTGCGACAATGATAGGATCGATACGCACTTTCGTGTTGTTAGAGGTATTCAGACGATCGGCTGCTGCTCGCGACAGCGAAACGACGCGATCGTTGCCATAGGGGCCACGATCGTTAATGCGTACGACGATCATTCGACCATTTGCCAGGTTAGTAATTCTGGCATAGCTTGGAATAGGCAGCGTTGGGTGCGCAGCGGTCAGCTGCATCGGGTCGAACGCTTCACCAGAGGCGGTTAAATTACTTCCCGGCTCCGCATCGTAAATGGAGGCCAGTCCAGCCTGGCTAAAGCGGGAGGGGTCCTGGACTATCTTGTAGCTCTTACCGTCACGCTGATAGTCCTGATTCGCCGTCGGGTTCAGGGGTTCAAAGCGCGGATCGGCTCCGCTGATTTCAACAATCGGACCATTACACACCGCAGGCTGCGGCGCGACGGCAGCCTGTTGCTGACCATCATCACTTGAACACGCCGCGAGCATTCCTGCTGCGATGCAGATTCCAATCCACTGCTTACGCATTGCGTACCCCTTACACGCTTTTCGACAACATTTTTCTATGGGTGTGGATCGACATGACAATCCCGAACCCGGCCATCAGCACGATCAGTGCAGAGCCTCCGTAACTGACCAGTGGGAGTGGAACCCCAACTACAGGCAGAATACCGCTCACCATACCAATATTTACGAAGACATAAACGAATAATATCAACATTAAACCACCGGCCATGACGCGACCAAAGGTTGTTTGTGCGTGGGCGGCAATCCACAATCCGCGCATAATCAGCAAAATGTACAGGGCAAGCAGGATTAAAATCCCTACCAGACCCAGCTCTTCCGCCAGTACTGCAAAGATAAAGTCAGTATGACGTTCGGGCAAAAACTCCAACTGCGACTGCGTACCATGCAACCAGCCTTTGCCGCGTAGCCCACCTGAACCAATAGCAATTTTAGACTGAATAATGTGATAGCCCGCGCCCAGCGGATCGGTTTCCGGGTCGAGAAGCATCATCACGCGTTGTCGCTGGTAATCATGCATCAGGAAGAACCACAGTATTGGAATAAATGCGGCCACCAGAACCACAGCAACGCCGATGAGACGCCAGCTCAACCCGGAGAGGAACAGGACAAACAGGCCGGAAAGTGCAACCAGGATTGAGGTTCCAAGGTCAGGCTGCGCGGCAACCAGCAGCGTGGGCATAAAAATGAGCACCAGCGCGATAGCCGTATTCTTCAGCGACGGTGGGCAGACATCGCGGTTGATAAAGCGCGCCACCATCAGCGGGACGGCTATCTTGGCAATTTCCGAGGGCTGAAAACGCACGATGCCTAAATCCAGCCAACGTTGTGCGCCTTTGGAAATGGCGCCGAAGGCATCAACAGCAACCAACAAGATGATACAGAAGATATAGAGGTACGGCGCCCAACCTTCATAGACTCTGGGGGGAATTTGCGCCATCACGACCATGATGACCAGCCCCATAGCGATCTGGCCGACCTTGCGTTCCATCATGCCAATATCCTGGCCGCTGGCGCTCCAGATGACCAGCGAGCTGTATACCAGCAGAGCCAGCAAGATAAGCAACATTGTGGGATCGATATGACTTTTGTCCCAGAATGTCTTTTTGTTCGGATTATCCGTCACGATTATTGGTCCTCACCTGCTGCAACCGCCGGGTTTTCAGCAGGCAGATTGGTGTTGTTGTCGCCCAACATAATGTGGTCAAGGATCTGGCGCATGAGTGTACCTACTGCCGGACCGGCCCCACCGTTTTCGAGGATCATCGCGACAGCGACCTCAGGTTTGTCATAGGGCGCGAATGCAGTCATCAGTTTGTGGTCGCGTAAACGTTCGGCGATCTTATGTGCGTTATAGGTTTCATTGGCTTTCAGGCCAAATACCTGCGCGGTACCGGATTTCGCCGCAATTTTGTAGGGTGCGCCAGCAAAATACTTGTGCGCAGTCCCATTAGGGCGATTCGCTACACCGTACATACCGTCTTTGGCGATTTCCCAGTAGCCAGAATGAATGTCACCGACAGGAGGCTCATGTGGCTGTATCCACGGCACTTGCTTGCCGTTTTCCGCTGTGCTCATCAGCAGATGCGGGACTTTCACCATGCCGTCGTTGATGAGGATCATCAGCGCTTTACTCATCTGGATAGGTGTTGCTGTCCAGTAGCCCTGACCGATACCGACAGGGATTGTATCACCCTGGTACCAGGGCTTTTTAAACCGTTTTTGCTTCCACTCGCGGGTTGGCATGTTTCCGGCGCGCTCTTCAGCGAGATCGATGCCGGTATAATGGCCATAACCAAACTTGCTCATCCACTCAGAAAGACGGTCAATCCCCATATCATAGGCGATTTGATAGAAAAACGTATCCGCGGACTCTTCCAGAGAACGGGTGATGTTCAGATGACCGTGTCCCCATTTTTTCCAGTCACGGTAACGTTTTTCTGAGCCGGGTAATTGCCACCAGCCCGGATCGAATAGCCCGGTATTGCGGGTAATCACGCCTGCGCTTAACGCAGAGACCGCAACATAAGGTTTAACCGTGGACGCCGGAGGGTAAACGCCTTGCGTGGCGCGGTTAACCAGTGGGGTATTAGGGTCATTGAGCAACCCGGAATAATCTTTGCTGGAGATGCCGTCCACGAACAGGTTCGGATCGTAGCTCGGCATAGAGACCAGTGCCAGGACACCACCAGTACGTGGGTCTGTGACCACGACGGCGGCACGGCTACCCGCCAGCAGCGTTTCAATGTATTGCTGGAGTTTTAAATCAAGCGTCAGATAGATATCGTGCCCGGCCTGCGGGGCGACCTCTTTGAGCTGTCGAATGACGCGGCCACGGTTATTGACTTCAACCTCTTCATAACCGGTTTGGCCATGAAGTACGTCTTCGTAATAGCGCTCGATACCTAGCTTGCCGATGTCATGCGTGGCTGCGTAGTTGGCCAACTTGCCGTCTTTATCAAGACGTTCAACATCTTTGTCGTTGATTTTCGATACGTAGCCAATCACGTGGGTCAGTGCGGAGCCGTACGGATAATAGCGGCGTTTATAGCCTTTGACCTCGACGCCGGGGAAACGGTACTGATTCACGGCGAAGCGTGCGACCTGAACTTCAGTCAGGTTGGTTTTTACCGGGATCGAGGTGAAGCGGTGCGAGCGGGCTCGCTCTTTTTTAAAGGCTGCGATGTCGTCATCGGTCAGATCCACGACGTTGCGTAGCGCGTCGAGAGTATCCTGAATATTGTCGACCTTCTCCGGCATCATCTCTATCTGATAAATAGTACGGTTAAGGGCGAGGGGAATTCCGTTGCGGTCATAAATGATGCCGCGGCTGGGGGCGATAGGCACCAGTTTGATGCGGTTCTCGTTCGAACGGGTCTGATAATCAGTAAAGCGAACGATTTGCAGATTATAAAGATTGGCGATCAGCACGCCAGTGAGCAGCAAAATCCCCAAAAAAGCGACCAGCGCCCGGCGCACAAACAGCGCGGACTCAGCCGTATAGTCGCGAAAAGAATTCTGTAGTTTCATCCGCTGCTTAATCTACTCAAGAATCAATGATCACTCACGGTGATAAGGATGGTTGGTGGTAATGCTCCACGCCCTGTACAGACTCTCTGCGACCAGCACCCGAACAAGAGGGTGGGGAAGGGTTAATGCAGAGAGTGACCAGCTTTGCTCCGCAGCCGCTTTACAGGCGGGGGACAGCCCTTCCGGTCCGCCAATCAACAGACTGACGTCACGACCATCCAGTTTCCAGCGTTCCAGCTCGGTCGCCAGTTGTGGCGTGTCCCAGGGTTTGCCAGGGATATCAAGGGTGACGATGCGGTTTTTGCCTGCGGCGGCCAGCATCTGTTCACCCTCTTTGTCGAGAATGCGTTTAATGTCCGCGTTCTTGCCGCGTTTTCCTGCCGGGATTTCAATCAGCTCAAAGGGCATGTCTTTTGGAAACCGGCGCAGGTACTCCGTAAAACCGGTTTGCACCCAGTCAGGCATCTTCGTACCCACGGCGACAAGTTGCAGCTTCACGCATTAACTCCAGAGTTTTTCCAGTTCATACAGGCGACGGCTCTCTTCCTGCATAACGTGGACAATCACATCGCCAAGATCGACGACGATCCAGTCAGCTACGTTTTCGCCTTCTACGCCAAGCGGCAGCAGACCGGCGGTGCGAGATTCCTGAACAACGTGATCGGCGATAGACATGACATGGCGGCTGGACGTGCCAGTGCAGATAATCATGCAATCGGTGATACTGGATTTGCCCTGAACATCTAAGGCGATGATGTCTTGACCTTTCAGGTCATCAATTTTGTCGATTACAAAATCCTGGAGTGCTTTACCCTGCAAGTGTTCCCCCTGGGTGAAAAAGAGTTAAAAACGTCTGTTAGTATACCTGAACCAGAGGCGATATCGGGACAAATGTCTCCGAAAGCGCTTTTGCGGTGCGCTATCATCCCACCCCACGCAACAGAATGCATCGCCATTTTTGTAAAACAATTTCTGCAAAGCTCTGAAAGGCGGGAAAAGTCAGGTTGCGGAGAATAGCAGCCTGTCATAGGGTGTCAATGGGAGAGAGGCCCATCGGCAGAAAAAACAGTGCATTCACTCACCCTCGTGCCACACGGCGCGACTATTGAGAACTTTCAGAACCGCAAAGTCGTCACAAAAATCAATTGCACTCCAGCAACCCTGTTCGATGCGAAAGTGCCACATGGCGGCCGCGGGCATGGACAGCAGCCGGGCCACCAGCACGCTCAGCACGCCCTGATGACTCACCACCAACAGATTTTGACTGTCTTTGTAATCAGCAAGCTGCGCAATGAAACGTTCAACACGCTGTGAAAATGCCTGGAATCCTTCGCCATTGGTTGGGGTTGCGTTCTGCCAGTCATTACACCATACGGCATAATTTTCAGCGTCTTCACGTGCAAGATCGCGATGATGGCGCATTTCCCAGTCGCCAAAGAACATCTCATTAAGTTCAGGCATGTTGCGCACAGGGATCTCGCGATCGCCTAAAATCAACTGCGTTGTATGGCAGGCACGTTCCAACTCGCTGCACAGAACGTTGTCGACAGGGACATTGCGTAAAAGCGTACCCAGTGTTTGCGCCTGAGCGATCCCCCGTTCCGTTAGCGGTGTGGGGGCGTGGCCGCTGTATAAACCAGCGACATTGGCTTCAGTTTCGCCATGACGTACTAACCAGAGTCTCATTTTTTCCTCTTGAGGTTATTCGCACAAAACATGATGTTTGCCCTGATTGCGCAGAGATTTTTCACTAAAATACCTTTTTTTGCGTGGAGCGGCACGATGTCTTTATTGAAGAGCGCGCATGGCGGTAATACCCGAGAAGCCGCCGAACTGTTGGGCATCTCGCCTGAACAATTGCTGGATTTTAGCGCGAATATTAATCCGCTGGGTATGCCGGCAAGTTTAAAACGCGCGATCGTCGACAACCTGGACTGCGCGGAGCGTTACCCGGATGTTGATTACGCTAAACTGCATGCGGCGCTGGCGGAGCATCATCAGATTCCAGCCTCATGGATACTTGCCGGAAACGGTGAGACTGAGTCGATTTTCACTTTGGTGCAAGGTCTTAAACCACGCCATGCGATGATCGTGACGCCTGGGTTTGCTGAATATCGTCGGGCGCTGCAGTGGGGAGACTGTACGATCCATGAGTTTGCGCTGCGCGAAGATGATGACTGGCAGCTTACTGATGCGATCCTCGATGCGTTAACCTCAGAGCTGGACTGCCTGTTTCTTTGTACGCCCAATAACCCCACCGGATTGCTGCCAGATAACCGCCTGCTGCGCGAAATAGCCGCGCGTTGTGAACGGCTTGGGATCGATCTGATCCTTGATGAAGCGTTTATCGATTTTATTGCCGGGGAGCAGGGGTTTATTCCACTGCTTCGGGATAACCCGCATATTTGGGTACTGCGCTCGCTCACCAAGTTCTATGCGATACCGGGGCTGCGTCTGGGGTATCTGGTCAACAGTAATGAACAGGTTGTTGGACAGATGCGCCGTCGACAAATGCCGTGGTCAATTAACGCATTTGCTGCACTGGCAGGTGAGATTATTTTACGCGACAGCGCATATCAGCAGGCAACGTGGAAGTGGCTGGAGCAAGAGGGCGCGAGGTTTGATCGGCAGTTGAAAGAACTGCCCGGCCTGACGGTGTATCCTGGCCGGGCAAATTATCGTTTATTGCGCTGCGAGCGGGCGGATATTGATCTGCAACACGCAATGCTGGAACAACATGTCTTGATTCGCAGTTGTGCCAACTATCCGGGGCTGGATGCGCGCTATTATCGAGTAGCCGTTCGCAGCCAGGAAGAGAATAACCGCCTGTTGGCGGCTTTACGCAAGGTGCTTAGCGGTACAACCCCTGCTGATTGATATAGTCAAGCACTGCGCCAGGCATCAGGTCGTCGCACGGCTCGCCTTTTTCCAGACGCTCACGGATGAGCGTGGCGGAGATGTTAAACCACGGCGTTTCAGCCAGATAAATTTTCCCACAAGGCAGGTTGTGCAGGTCATCTGGCGAATGGGTCAGATGATCCTCCAGCCACTGCTGGTGCTTTTCCTGCGCCATTTCGAGCGGATAGCCCGGACGTCGGCACACGATGAGGTGGGTGTTACCCAGAATCGTGTCGTAATCATGCCAGGAAGGAAAGGTCAGCAGTGAATCCTGGCCAATAATGAATGCCAGCGGTGCATCCGGGCCTTGTTCCACGCGCCACTCTTGCAGCGTTTGTGCCGTGTATGAGGCGGTATCGCGTTTTAGCTCGCGTTCATCCAGTGAAAACAAAGGTTTGTCGGCAATGGCCAGTTCAAGCATATGTTTACGCTGGGCGCTGGAGGCTTCCGGTTGCGCACGATGCGGTGGTACGTTATTGGGCATGACAATGACCCGAGACAGGCCAATCAGATTCGCCAGAATTTCAACGGGTTTCAGATGACCATAATGCACCGGATCAAAGGTGCCACCGAACAGAGCCTGCAATGATTTCATATCAACCATCAATAAAAACATCTGCCAGTGATTTATGGCAAAGCAACAGGGAAAGTCCCTCAAGCTCCGCCCACACTGACTGACCATAGTCTTGTTTAAGCGTAATTTCCGTACGTGTTAACAGCGTGACCGCCTGACGTAACTGCGTGGGGGTCAGTCGGTTTAACGCGTCTCCCATCATGCCACGGCGATTTTGCCATACCCGATGTTTGTCAAACAATGCCCGTAATGGGGTATGGGCCGACTGCCGTTTCAGGTTCACCAGCAGTAATAATTCCCGCTGCAGAGTACGTAACAAAATAACGGGTTCACTGCCTTCAAGACGAAGCTGTTGCAGAATATGCAGCGCGCGCTTGCTTTTGCCCATCAGCAGCGCATCCACCCAGTGGAAGGGGGTAAAGTGCGCGGCATCGTTAACGGCTTGTTCTACACGAGGCAGCGTTAATTTACCGTCAGGCCAAAGTAGCGACAACCGCTCCAGCGCCTGCGCTAACGCTAACAGATTGCCTTCGTAGCAATAGCATAAGAGCTGGTTGGCGGCGTCATCCAGCTGCAGATTATGGTGCTTCGCCCTTGCGGCTACCCAACGCGGAAGCTGTGCCTGTTCAGGTGTCTGGCAACTGACCATCACCGCGTTATTCGCCAGTCCGGTATACCATGCGGCGTTTTCCTGGGCTTTGGTCAGCTTGTTACCACGAACAATAAGCAGCAGATCGTCATGTAACAGCGTGACGAGCGAGGCAAGTTGTTCATTAATGGCAGCATTGGGGCCATTTTCTGGCAGCTGCAGGAGTAACGTTTGACGGCTGGCAAACAGGCTCATCGCCTGGCAAAGGGAAAAGATTGCGCCCCAGTCGGTGCTGGTATCGAGGGTGAATGTATGGTGTTCTTCGAACCCTTGCGCGGCGGCAGCCATACGGACGATGTCCTGGCTTTCCTGCAACAACAGGGGGTCATTGCCCAGTAATAAATACGCCGCGCGCAGCCCTTCATTGAGCTGTGCGCGGAGTTGTTCAGGGTACAACTTGAGCATCAGTTACCCAGCGTGGTGGAAACACGCGCCGGAGAGGAGGACGCTGGCGCTGCAGTTTTCACTGCAGGCTCGACGTCATCACTGGATGACTGAACATCAGCAATATGTACGCTTGGCAGTTTACGAATCAACTGCTCGGCCGCCTTGTCGTACATCTCTTTAACGATCATCTCCTGCTCGTTATCCTTCGCCAGTGCCGCTTGCGGGTTGTCGAAGAATGAACGATAGACTTTAGCGCTGATCGGGTAAATATCATGGCCCGGGATCAGGACTGAAGCACTAACGGACATCACCATCTGGTATTCAGCGGTTTGACCGTTCTGGAACACGGACGCGGTATCCTGCGAAATGCTGACTGCACCAAGGCGTAAGGACGGTACGTCTTTGCGCGTTGAGCTGTCTTCCAGCAGTGTAACGCCATTCAAACGCAGCTGATTACGCACCGCACGGCTTAACGGGCCGTTCGGATCACCTGTGACCAGAATCATGGTTTTCATCGTGGGGGGAACCTGCGTAGTACTACGCAGATGCCAGCCACACCCGGCGGTGACAAGCACCACCAGGGATAACAACAATGTTGTCAGATGTCGCACGCTTCCTCCCGCGCTTAGCCAACGACCAGATTGAGGAGTTTACCCGGTACATAAATCACTTTACGTACGGTAACGCCATCAAGATATTTTGCGACCAGATGCTCCTGGCCAGCACGTTCACGAACCTGCTCTTCAGTGGCGTTTACCGGAACGGTAATTTTACCACGGACTTTGCCGTTGACCTGAACCACGATCAGCGTGGAGTCTTCGACCATGGCGCTTTCGTCAGCAACAGGCCACGGCGCATTGTCGATATCGCCTTCGCCTTTCAGCGCTTGCCACAAGGTGAAGCAAACGTGTGGGGTGAACGGGTTAAGCATACGCACAACGGCCAGCAGCGCTTCCTGCATCAGGGCTCTGTCCTGTTCGTCTTCCTGCGATGCTTTTGCCAGCTTGTTCATCAGTTCCATAATCGCCGCAATCGCGGTGTTAAAGGTCTGACGACGACCGATATCATCAGTCACTTTCGCGATGGTTTTGTGTACGTCACGACGCAGCGCTTTTTGGTCTTCGCTCAACGCATCAACGTTCAGGGCAGCAACATCGCCTTTGGAAGTATGTTCGTAAACCAGCTTCCATACACGTTTCAGGAAGCGGTTTGCCCCTTCTACGCCGGATTCTTGCCATTCCAGAGTCATGTCAGCCGGAGAGGCGAACATCATGAACAGACGCACGGTATCCGCACCGTAACGTTCAACCATCACCTGCGGGTCGATACCGTTATTTTTCGACTTGGACATTTTGCTCATGCCGGTATACACCAGTTCATGACCTTGTGCGTCCCGGGCCTTAACGATACGGCCTTTTTCGTCACGCTCAACGATCGCATCAACCGGAGAAACCCAGTTACGCTCGCCGTTTGCGCCAACGTAGTAGAACGCATCTGCCAGCACCATACCCTGGCACAGCAGCTGTTTAGCCGGTTCGTCGGAGTTCACCATGCCCGCGTCGCGCATCAGTTTGTGGAAGAAGCGGAAGTAGAGCAGGTGCATGATGGCGTGTTCAATACCACCAATGTAGATATCAACCGGCAGCCAGTAGTTGGCGGCCTTAGAGTCCAGCATACCTTCCTGATACTGTGGACAGGTATAGCGCGCGTAGTACCAGGAGGACTCCATAAAGGTATCGAAGGTGTCGGTTTCGCGCAGCGCAGGCATACCGTTAACGGTGGTTTTCGCCCACTCTGGATCGGCTTTGATCGGGCTGGTGATACCGTCCATGACGACATCTTCCGGCAGAATCACCGGCAGTTGATCTTCTGGCGTTGGCAGTACGGTACCGTCTTCCAGCGTGACCATCGGGATTGGCGCACCCCAGTAACGCTGACGGGAAACGCCCCAGTCACGCAGACGGTAGTTCACTTTACGCTCACCTACGCCTTTCGCTACCAGCTTGTCGGCAATGGCGTTGAACGCGTCTTCGAAGGCCAGGCCGTCAAACTCGCCGGAGTTAAACAGCACGCCTTTTTCGGTCAGTGCCTGTTCAGACAGATCCGGTTCTGTGCCTTCAGCGGTCAGAATTACCGGCTTGATGGCCAGGCCATACTTGGTCGCAAACTCGTAATCGCGCTGATCGTGACCCGGAACGGCCATCACTGCACCCGTACCGTATTCCATCAGGACAAAGTTTGCTGCCCAAACCGGGATCTCTTCGCCCGTCAGCGGGTGAACGGCTTTAAAGCCGGTATCGACGCCTTTCTTCTCCATGGTTGCCATTTCGGCTTCAGCAACCTTGGTGTTGCGGCATTCGTCAATGAAGGCCGCCAGTTCTGGGTTATTTGCAGCGGCTTTCTGCGCCAGCGGGTGACCTGCGGCAACGGCCAGATAGGTCGCACCCATAAAGGTGTCCGGACGAGTGGTGTAAACGGTCAGCGTGTTGTCGTAACCGTTCACATCGAAGGTGATTTCCACGCCTTCAGAACGGCCAATCCAGTTACGCTGCATTGTTTTAACGGTGTCAGGCCAGTGATCCAGGTTATCCAGGTCACGCAGCAGTTCGTCAGCGTAAGCGGTGATTTTGATGAACCACTGTGGGATTTCTTTACGCTCGACTTTGGTATCGCAACGCCAGCAGCAGCCGTCGATAACCTGTTCGTTCGCCAGTACGGTCTGGTCGTTCGGGCACCAGTTCACCGCAGAGGTTTTCTTGTATACCAGACCTTTTTTGTACAGCTCGGTGAAGAACTTTTGTTCCCAACGGTAGTATTCCGGGGTGCAGGTCGCCAGCTCACGGCTCCAGTCGTAACCAAAGCCCAGCATTTTGAGCTGGTTTTTCATGTAAGCGATGTTGTCGTACGTCCACGGTGCCGGTGCGGTGTTGTTTTTAACCGCTGCGCCTTCAGCAGGCAGACCGAACGCATCCCAGCCAATGGGCTGCAGTACGTTTTTGCCCAGCATGCGCTGATAGCGGGCGATCACGTCACCGATGGTGTAGTTACGTACGTGGCCCATGTGTAGTCGACCAGAAGGATAGGGAAGCATAGACAGGCAGTAATACTTCTCTTTGCTCTCGTCTTCGGTAACTTCAAATGTGCGCTTCTCATCCCAGTGAAGCTGTACTTTGGATTCTATCTCTTCCGGGCGGTATTGCTCTTGCATGGCAGCCAGTGGTCCTGTTTTCAATACAGCTACAAACGTAGCTCTAGATGTGGTGTTTCAGATCCGCATAGCATAGCCCAAACGCCCGCGTCAAAACAGCCTTTCGCGCATTCAGCGTTGAATTCCCGCAAGGATAATTCTTGCACGAATTTACACACTCTGTGGACAGTCTTGCAAAGCGTAGCGTAAATAACGTCTATTATTATAGACAGTTAACGACCCAGGAGGCGAAGCGATGAACAAGGTTGCTCAATATTACCGTGAACTGGTGACGTCACTGAGTGAACGTCTGCGCAATGGTGAACGCGATATCGATGCGCTGGTGGACCAGGCACGTCAGCGAGTTATGCAAACCGGGGAGTTAACCCGAACCGAGGTGGAAGAGCTCACCCGGGCCGTGAGACGTGACCTGGAGGAGTTCGCTCTTAGCTATGAAGAGAGCCTTGATGAGGAGACCGACAGCGTCTTTATGCGGGTTATCAAGGAGAGTATCTGGCAAGAACTGGCCGATATCACCGACAAAACGCAGCTTGAATGGCGCGAGGTATTTCAGGATCTTAGCCATCATGGGGTTTATCACAGTGGCGAGGTGGTGGGACTGGGAAATCTGGTCTGCGAGAAGTGTCATTTCCATTTAGCGGTTTACACCCCGGATGTGCTGCCGTTGTGTCCGAAATGCGGACACGATCAGTTCCAGCGCCGGCCGTTTGAACCGTAATCGCTTATTGCCGGATGGCGACGCAAAGCGTCTTATCCTGCCTACAAATTGCACGATTTGGTAGGCCGGAAAAGCGTTAGTGCCATCCGGTGTGTTTTAGGCGTAAAACTTCAGACGCTCCGCCAGCAGATTGACAAACCCCTGGCGATCAACGTCCACCATCACGGTGGCATTTGGCTTATTTCCGCTCAGGAAGTAATAGTCCACCACGGTCATTCCCTGGGTATATTTGCCCTGCGTCTCCACGCCTACCCAGCGCTCAACGGTAGTAAACAGCTCAGGTTTCAGCAGCCAGGCAATGGTGCATGGGTCGTGCAGCGGTGCGCCGACAAATCCCCATTTCTCGTCTTTGTGATACTCGAAGAAAAAGTCCAGCAACTCAGCGACAATGGTGGAAATGGGATTCCCAATCGCACGGAACCGTTCCGTATCTTCACGATGAATTTGTGCTTTATGTGTGACGTCAAGTCCCGCCATCACTACCGGAATTCCCGACTGGAACACGATTTCGGCCGCCTCAGGATCAACATAAATATTGAACTCTGCCGCGGGCGTCCAGTTCCCGAGACCCATTGCGCCACCCATGATAACGATTCGGGCGATCTTTGCGTGCAGTTCAGGATGACTGTTCAGCAGCAACGCCACGTTCGTTTGCGGCCCGGTGGAGACAATCGTTACCGGCTCATGACTCTCGCGTAGGGTTTTTGCCATCAATTCAACGGCAGTACAGGCCTGTGGAGCAAAAGCGGGCTCCGGTAGCGCAGGACCATCCAGGCCGCTTTCACCGTGCACGTTGTCGGCGATAATCAGATTGCGCATCAATGGTTTTAGCGCTCCGCCAGCTACAGGAATATCGGTACGGTTAAGCAGCGTCAACATGCGCAACACGTTACGTAGCGTTTTATCGGGTGTCTGGTTACCGGCAGAAGAGGTTATCGCTTTCACGTCCAGCTCAGGTGAGGCGAGGGCGAGAACAATTGCGATAGCGTCGTCATGACCTGGATCGCAATCAAACAGAATGGGAAGTGCCATTGTTGCTCCTTGTAAGTGGGACTTTGTGACAAGGTTAACGCTGGGCTGTACATGATTCGAGAAGTGAAGGTATAAAGCGTGAGGTAGCGCGCACCTGAAGGTACGCGCCAGTATGATCAGTGCAATATTTTCGCGAGGAAGTCTTTGGCGCGGTCCGATTTTGGATTAGCGAAGAACTCCTCTTTCGGTGAGTCTTCAACAATTTTCCCTTCATCCATAAAGATCACCCGGTTCGCCACTTTCCGCGCAAAGCCCATTTCGTGGGTAACCACCATCATGGTCATCCCTTCATTAGCCAGCTCAACCATAACGTCCAGTACTTCGTTGATCATTTCTGGGTCCAGTGCGGACGTCGGCTCGTCAAACAGCATGGCGATAGGGTCCATACACAGCGCCCGGGCGATAGCGACACGTTGTTGCTGACCCCCTGAGAGTTGTGCCGGAAACTTCTCGGCATGCGCCGCCAGACCGACGCGTTCAAGCAGCTTTTGCGCTTTTGCCCGTGCAGGCGCTTTATCGCGTTTAAGCACTTTGACCTGGGCTAACGTCAGGTTCTCGATAATCGACAAATGGGGGAACAGCTCAAAGTGCTGGAACACCATGCCGACGCGGGAGCGCAGTTTGGCCAGATCGGTTTTCTTGTCATTTACGACGGTGCCGTCAACCGTGATGATGCCCTGCTGGACGGGTTCCAGGCCGTTTACCGTCTTGATAAGTGTGGATTTACCGGAGCCTGACGGGCCACAGACCACCACCACTTCTCCTTTTTTCACTTCCGTGGAGCAGTCGGTCAGCACCTGAAAGTGACCATACCATTTAGAAACATTTTTCAGGGTAATCATTAAACTGTCCTTTTCTTCAAATAGCTGACCAACAACGATGCGCTCAGACTGAATACAAAATAAACGGCGCCAGCGAACAGGATCATTTCGACCTGTGTACCGTCACGCTCGCCAATAGTGGAGGCGGTGCGGAAGAAATCTGCCAGACTCAATACGTAGACCAGCGAGGTATCCTGGAACAGTACGATGCCCTGAGTCAGTAGCAGCGGAACCATGGCGCGGAATGCCTGCGGCAATATGATGAGTTTCATTGATTGCCAGTGCGTCATCCCTAGCGCCAGCGCAGCGCTGGACTGTCCGCGAGAGATACTCTGGATCCCTGCACGGATAATCTCGGAGTAGTAGGCGGCTTCGAACATCGAAAACGCGACCATCGCTGAGATCAGGCGAATATCGGTTTTCGGTGATAGCCCCAGCACGTTTTGCAGAAAACCGGGCACAATCAGGTAGAACCACAGCAGCACCATGACCAGAGGGATGGAGCGGAATACGTTGACGTAGATCTTTGCAAACCAGGAAATCGGCGCAAAGCTCGACAGTCGCATGACTGCCAGGAGGGTACCCCACACGATACCGATGACAACCGCGGTAACGGTGATTTTCAGCGTGATGAGCAGCCCATCCAACAAAAATGGCAGGGAAGGGACGATAGAACTCCAGTCAAATTCGTACATTATTTGCCTCCTAAATTGCCAGGCAGGCGGATTTTACGTTCGACGAAATTCATCACCAGCATAATAAAGGCGTTAATCAAGACGTAGGCAAGGGTGATAGCCGTAAACGATTCCCATGCGTGGGCAGAGTAATCCAGCAGTTTCCCCGCCTGTGCCGCCATATCGACCAGACCGATGGTTGAGGCGATGGCTGAGTTCTTCACCAGGTTCATCATCTCTGAGGTCATTGGCGGCACAATCACACGGTAGGCGTTTGGCAGCAAAACATAGCGATAGGCCTGTGGCAGCGTTAGCCCCATCGCCAGTGCGGCGTTTTTCTGCCCGCGAGGCAGTGATTGAATCGCGGCTCGAACCTGCTCACAAACGCGTGCGGCGGTAAACAGTCCCAGACAAATCATGGAGGAAAGGAAGAACTGGATGTTAGGGTCCAGCTCTGACTTAAACCACATGCCAATGTTTTCCGGCAGCAGTTCAGGCACGACCAGGTACCAGGTAAAAAATTGAACGATCAGCGGTACGTTACGAAAGAGCTCGACATACAGCGTGCCGATCCCGGAAAGGAAACGGTTCGGAACGGTACGTAAGATGCCGAATAACGAACCCACCAGGAAAGCGATAATCCAGGCGGTGATGGATAATGCGACAGTGACCTGGAAACCGCTCCAGAGCCAGCCAAGATAGGTGGTGTTGCCGAACGGGGCCTGTTGTAAAAAAATACCCCAGTTCCAGTCTATAGACATAAATCTACTCCAGAAAAAAAAGGGTAGCAGCGCTACCCTCGAAGATTGTTATTCAGCGTTTAGCGGTTTTCAGGCCTGATGGGGAACGACCATCAGGCTTATAGTCTGTCCGTGCCAAGTAACAATCGAGAGGGCAAGGTGAACTCGCCCCATTTATTTTAGTTAGTTAAGCGCTTTATCATTCGGTGATTTGAACAGAGCCTTCATTTCGTCTGACAGTTCAAAATTCATGTTCAGGTTCTTCGGCGGAATTGGGTTTTTAAACCACTTATCAAACCATTTTTCCGCCTCGCCTGAAGTCTGAGCCTGGGCAATGGTGTCATCCATCAGCTTTTTGAATTCAGCATCGTCTTTACGCAGCATACAGCCGTAAGCTTCCTGAGATTGCGGCTTGCCGACGATCTCCCAGTTGTCCGGTTTCTTCGCTTTCGCGCGCTCGCCAGCCAGCAGGGCGTCATCCATCATAAAAGCAACGGCGCGACCACTTTCCAGGGTGCGGAAAGAGTCACCGTGGTCTTTCGCGCTGATGATGCGCATATCCATTTTTTGTTCTTCGTTCAGTTTGTGCAGCAGCACTTCTGAGGTAGTACCGGAAGTGACGACGACCGCTTTCCCTTTCAGGTCAGGGAAATCTTTGATATCGCCACCTTTTTTCGCCAGCAGACGGGTGCCGACAACGAAAATAGTGTCAGAGAAAGCCGCTTGCTTCTGGCGCTCAACGTTGTTGGTGGTGGAACCACACTCAAAGTCGAAGGTGCCATTTTGCAACAGCGGAATACGGTTCTGAGAGGTAATTGGGATCAGTTTCACCTGCAGGTCAGGCTTGTTCAGCTTTTTCTTCACAGCGTCAACAATTGCGTTGGAGTAATCCTGTGAATAGCCGACCACTTTTTGCTGATTATCGTAGTAAGAAAACGGTACCGAGGATTCACGGTGTCCGACGACGATTACGCCATTTTTAGCGATCTTATCCAGCGTGCTGCCTGCCGCTGGTGCTGCGTCTTCTGCGTGCGCCAGACCAGCGGACATTCCCATAACCAGCATGGCTGTGGCGAGCTTACGTAATTGCATATCCAACTCCTTTATCGTCTGCGCCGGTGACGCATTGATACCTATTGTGATGTTGTTATTGTTTGCTACTTAAACGTGCAGTCTTGTATATGTTTGTTAACATTTAGTTTGGATGAATGTAAAGAATTTGCTGTGTTATTGTTTATTTTTGCGAAGTGCGCCGCACCATTTGGGGGCAAAAATATCCTGTTGCACTTTTCAGGTGCTACCTTCGCTCAACTTTGGTGCGACCAGGTTGCACATGCAGCCAAAACAGCGTTTGCCTTGTATAACAAAGCAATAGGCGTGCCAGAATGGGTGAGGAGAGAGGAGTAGGCCGGATAAGCGCAGCGCCATCCGGCGGAGGAAGCATGATGGCCGGGCGGCGGCGTACCGCCTTATCCGGCCTGCGAATTTAACGGCGGCGCTGGCGCAGGCTCATCACCACCGCACCGAAACCAAACAGCGCGGTAAGCAGCCACAGCGGCCAGTTACCGGTACGGGCATAAGGGGTTAAGCCCGTGGTCGGCGTAACGCTGGTGGTCAGTACCTGACGGGTAAACTGCGGGATCATCGCCTGAATCTCCCCCTGCGGGCCAATCACCGCGGTAATACCGTTATTGGTGCTACGCAGCAGCGGGCGTGCCAGCTCCAGAGAACGCATACGTGCCATCTGGAAATGCTGCCACGGACCGATCGACTTACCGAACCAGGCATCGTTAGAGATGGTCAGCAGATAGTCCGTATCCGGGCGGAAGTTATCGCGTACCTGTTCGCCAAGAATAATTTCGTAGCAGATTGCCGCTGTCAGTTTGAAACCATGCGCATGGAGCTGGGGCTGAACATATGGCCCACGGCTGAATGACGACATCGGCAGATCAAAAAACGGTGCTAACGGGCGCAGAATCGATTCCAGCGGAACAAACTCACCAAATGGGACGAGGTGATTTTTGTTATAGCGATTGGTCGAGTCATAACTGTACGGACTGTCTTTACCCAGCGTAATGATGGTGTTGTAGGTATCGTAACGGTTCTGCTTGTTGAGGCGAGCGTCGACAATACCGGTGATCAGCGTGCTGTTTTTGGATTTCAGCAGGTCATCCATCATGCCCAGGAAACGCTGCTGATTAATTTCCAGATCCGGGATTGCAGACTCCGGCCAGATAATCAGCTGCGATTTACCCATCTCTTGCTCTGTAGCATCAAGGTAAATCTTCAGCGTGTTAAGCAGCTGGCCCTCATCCCACTTCAGCGACTGTGGAATGTCACCTTGCACCATCGATACCTGCGTGGTTTTTTCAGGTTCCAGCGTATACCACTGGATATAACGTAGCGGGAAGGGCAGTGCGAAAAGTATCACGGCCACGACCAGCGGACGCCAGTTACGGCTGGCTAACGCCAGTACCAGCAGGCCGCTGACTATCATCAACAGGAAGTTGATTGCTTCTACGCCCATTACCGGTGCAAGCCCTTTCAGCGGGCCATCAATTTGGCTGTAGCCAAACTGCAACCATGGGAAGCCGGTCAGGACCCAGCCGCGCAGGAATTCAGTTATCTGCCAGATAACCGGCGCGGCGATCGCTACCCGAATCCAGCTGGTTTTCGGCCACAGACGCGACAGAATGCCAGCAAACAGACCGGTATAGAGCGACAGGTAGGCGGCAAGCAGAACCACGAGAAAAACGTTTACCGGCCCCGGCATGCCGCCAAATTGCGCGATGCTGACGTAGACCCAGTTGATGCCTGAACCAAACAGCCCCATTCCCCAGAAGTAGCCAATGACAGCAGACTGGAGTGGACGGCGGTTGAGGGTGAGGGCCTGCAGACCCATCAGCGAAATAATCGCGGCGGGCCAGATGTCATACGGAGAGAACGCCAGCGTCCCGCAGGCACCGAATAATAACGCCAGCAGCAGGCGCATGCGCTGGCGTTCAATTAATGGGGCAAATGCCATGTAGTCTATGATCCAGTTTCGGGTTTATTCGTCCAGTTTGGGCTGGGGTGAGTCGTCCGGAATTCTGACATGAACCTGAATAATACGACGGCTGTCAGCCATCGCCACTTTGAACTGGTAACCATCAATGTCGATGATCTCACCGCGAGCGGGTAAATGACCAAAGGCCTGCATAACCAGCCCGCCAATGGTATCAACTTCTTCGTCGCTAAAGTGGGTACCGAAGGCGTCGTTGAAGTCTTCAATCGGCGCCAGCGCGCGAATGGTCCAGGTGTGACGGCTGAGCTGGCGGAAATCGATATCGTCTTCTTCGTCGTACTCATCTTCAATTTCACCAACGATCAGCTCAAGAATGTCTTCGATGGTCACCAGACCAGACACGCCGCCGAACTCGTCGATAACGATAGCCATATGGTACCGCTGAGAGCGGAACTCTTTCAGCATGCGATCAACACGCTTGCTCTCAGGGACAACAACCGCCTGGCGTAACACTTTCTCCATGCTGAACGCTTCGGCATCGCTGCGCATAAAGGGCAGCAGATCCTTGGCCATCAGAATCCCTTCAATGTGATCTTTGTCTTCGCTGATCACCGGAAAACGCGAGTGGGCAGACTCGATAATGACATCAAGGCATTCGTCCAGAGTCTGGTTGCGTTTCAGGGTAATCATCTGAGAGCGGGGGATCATGATGTCGCGAACGCGCTGGTCCGCAATGTCCATCACCCCTTCGAGCATATCGCGCGTATCTTCATCGATAAGGTCGTTCTGCCCGGAATCACGGATCAGCTCCAACAGTTCGTCACGGTTTTTCGGTTCACCGTGGAAAAGTTGGCTCAGTAACAGGGAAAAAAATCCCTTTTTGCTGGTTAACGTGTCACTACTGTGTGAATTGTCGTCGCTCATGGCGTCGTATGGGTTCTCATGTTAGTTAATCGATAGCGCAAGGCACGTAAACTCAGTGCCTGACGTCGTGGCCTGTCACCGACTTTACCGGTACAGGTTATTCTTTCTCGGCAATGTACGGATCCTCATAGCCCAGAGCAAGCATAATCTCTGTTTCGAGGGATTCCATCTCTTCTGCTTCTTCATCTTCAATATGGTCGTAGCCCAATAAATGCAGGCTACCGTGTACCACCATATGCGCCCAGTGGGCTTCAAGCGGTTTGCCTTGTTCTTGAGCTTCTTGCTCAACCACCTGACGGCAGATGACCAGATCGCCCAGCAGCGGCATTTCAATGCCCGGAGGCGCTTCAAACGGGAAAGAGAGCACGTTGGTTGATTTATCTTTCCCGCGATAGGTCAGGTTCAGCTCGTGGCTTTCAGCGTCATCGACCAAACGAATCGTGACCTCTGACTCTTCCTGAAACTGCGGGATCACGGCATCCAGCCATGTCTGAAACTGACTTTCTGGTGGCAAACCGGATTCGTTTTCGCATGCCAGCTGTAAATCGAGAATAACTTGACTCATTTTTGTTCTTGCTCCTGAGCTTCGCGCTTGCGTTCTGCCGCCAGCTCGGCTTTGCGTTTCTGTTCTGCTTCTTCCCAGGCTTCATATGCCGTCACGATACGGGCAACAACCGGGTGGCGTACCACGTCTTCGCTATGGAAGAAATTAAAGCTAATCTCATCGACTTCGGCCAGCACTTCAATGGCATGACGCAGGCCAGATTTGGTGCTACGCGGCAGGTCAATCTGCGTGATGTCCCCGGTAATGACGGCTTTGGAATTAAAGCCGATACGGGTCAGAAACATTTTCATCTGTTCGATGGTGGTGTTCTGGCTCTCATCAAGAATGATGAACGCATCGTTTAACGTACGCCCGCGCATATAGGCCAACGGTGCGACCTCAATGACGTTACGCTCAATCAGCTTCTCGACCTTTTCAAAACCCAGCATTTCGAACAGCGCGTCATACAGTGGACGCAAATACGGATCGACTTTCTGGCTCAGATCGCCTGGCAGGAAACCCAGTTTTTCACCGGCTTCAACCGCCGGACGGGTTAGCAGAATACGGCGGATCTCCTGACGCTCTAGCGCATCGACGGCAGCAGCAACCGCAAGGTACGTTTTACCGGTACCTGCCGGGCCAACGCCGAAGGTAATGTCGTGGTCAAGAATATTGGCGATGTACTGGGCCTGGTTCGGCGTACGCGGTTTAATGACGCCGCGCTTGGTTTTGATATTCACCGCTTTGCCAAACTCCGGCACGCTGTCTGCGCTCTGTTCAAGCACACGCGCTTCTTTAATCGCCAGATGAATTTGTTCTGGCTCGATGTCCTGTGTCTGGCCGCGCATTGGGGCCGTATCGACATACAGGCTGCGTAAAATATCTGCCGCAGCGGTGACACAAATTGGACGACCGGTCAGTTTGAAGTGGTTATCGCGGCGGTTAATTTCGATGCCGAGACGACGCTCCAGTTGTTTGATGTTGTCATCAAATGGACCGCAAAGGCTCAACAGGCGGGCATTGTCTGCGGGTTCAAGGGTGATTTCGCGAGTGTCTATGTTCAAACTGTTCCTCTTATGCATGTCTCGCCGGACGTTGAACATTTACCGGCATCTAAGGAAATTATTCACGCCATGGGGGAAAGGCGCAAGCATTGCGATAAATATGGGGATGACAGGGCAGATTACAAGGCCCGCCGGAGCAGCGAGCCTGGAAGTGTAGGCCCGATAAGCGCAGCGCCATCGGGCATTATTTGCGTATTTCAGCAGGATTACGGCTGATAAATACCGACACCCAGATCGTTTTCTTTACGGGTACGTGCGATCACTGACTCCGGGGTTTCTGCGATGCGCAGGCCCATTTTGTCTTCAGTACGCACGACTTTGCCACGCAGGGAGTTCGTCCAGACATCGGTAATTTCAACATCCACAAACTTACCGATCATTTCCGGGGTGCCTTCGAAGTTCACCACGCGGTTATTTTCGGTACGACCTGACAGCTCCATGATGCTCTTACGCGATGTACCTTCTACCAGAATACGCTGAGTCGTGCCAAGCATACGACGGCTCCAGGCCATGGCTTGCTGGTTAATACGCTCCTGCAGGATGTACAGACGCTGTTTTTTCTCTTCTTCCGGCACATCGTCGACCATATCGGCTGCCGGAGTGCCTGGGCGCGCAGAGAAGATAAAGCTGTAACTCATGTCGAAATTGACATCAGCGATCAGCTTCATGGTCTGCTCGAAATCTTGGGTGGTTTCACCCGGGAAGCCGACGATGAAGTCGGAGCTAATCTGGATATCCGGACGTGCTGCGCGCAGTTTACGGATGATCGCTTTGTATTCCAGCGCGGTATGGGTACGGCCCATCAGGTTCAGCACGCGATCCGAACCGCTCTGTACCGGCAGGTGCAGGAAGCTTACCAGCTCTGGCGTATCACGGTAGACCTCAACGATGTCATCGGTGAACTCGATCGGATGGCTGGTGGTAAAGCGGATACGGTCAATGCCGTCGATTGCCGCGACCAGACGGAGTAAATCCGCGAACGAACCGATGGTGCCGTCGTAGTTTTCACCGCGCCAGGCGTTGACGTTTTGCCCCAGCAGGTTAACTTCACGTACGCCTTGCGCCGCAAGCTGGGCGATTTCAAACAGGATATCATCCGCCGGGCGGCTGACTTCTTCACCACGGGTGTAGGGCACCACGCAGTAAGTACAATATTTATTGCAGCCTTCCATGATGGACACAAACGCGCTTGGTCCTTCGGCACGCGGTTCCGGCAGACGATCGAACTTTTCGATCTCCGGGAAGCTGATATCTACCACCGGGCTACGGGTATTGCTACCGCGCACTTTGTTGATCATTTCCGGCAGACGATGCAGAGTTTGCGGCCCGAAAATAATATCGACGTAGTGTGCGCGTTGGCGAATATGGTCGCCTTCCTGAGATGCCACGCAGCCACCAACACCAATGATGAGATCGGGATTTTTCTCTTTTAAGAGCTTCCAGCGACCTAATTGATGGAAGACTTTTTCCTGAGCCTTCTCGCGGATTGAGCAGGTATTCAGCAGCAGCACATCCGCTTCTTCCGCCACGTCGGTCAGTTGATACCCGTGAGTGGCATCCAGCAGATCGGCCATCTTCGATGAATCGTATTCGTTCATCTGACAGCCCCAGGTTTTAATATGGAGTTTTTTGGTCATCGACTTGCTCTTGCGAAATTGTGGCTGAAATGCAGGGCGCATAGTGTACTGCTTTGGCGCGGTTGTGACCAGTATGACGGATGTCAGCCTCAAGGGGTAAAAAATCCTGTAAACTTACACAATACAGGTAACAGGATGATTGACCATGACAAATCAACCAACGGAAATTGCCATTGTCGGCGGGGGGATGGTCGGCGGCGCGCTGGCGCTGGGGCTGGCGCAGCACGGATTTACGGTAACGGTTATCGAGCATGCCGTGCCCGCGCCGTTTGTGGCTGACGGACAGCCGGATGTGCGAATTTCGGCCATCAGTTCCGCCTCGGTATCGCTGCTTAAAGGGCTGGGCGTCTGGGATACGGTGCAGGGGATGCGCAGCCATCCTTATCGTCGGCTGGAGACGTGGGAATGGGAAAATGCCCATGTGGTGTTTGATGCTGCGGAGCTTAAGCTGCCGTTGTTGGGTTACATGGTGGAGAATACCGTCCTGCAACAAGCGCTCTGGCAGGCGCTGGAGGCTCATCCTAAAGTGACGTTGCGCGTGCCCACATCGCTGGTTTCTTTACATCGACATAATGACCGGCATGAACTTGAGCTGGCAGATGGTGAAAAAATCACTGCGAAGCTGGTGATCGGTGCTGATGGTGCCAACTCTCAGGTACGCAAAATGGCCGGGATTGGCATCCATGCCTGGCAATACGCGCAATCTTGTATGCTGATAACTGTCCAGTGTGAAAACGCACCCGGAGACAGCACCTGGCAGCAGTTTACCCCTGACGGTCCGCGTGCCTTTTTACCGTTGTTCGACGACTGGGCTTCGCTGGTGTGGTACGACACCCCGGCGCGTATCCGTCAGTTACAAAGCTTAAGCATGGCGCAACTCCAGACAGAGATAGGCAAACATTTCCCATCGCGACTGGGTAACGTGTTGCCTGTGGCTGCAGGCGCATTTCCGCTGACACGTCGTCATGCGTTGCAGTATGTCCAGCCGGGACTGGCGTTGGTCGGTGATGCAGCGCATACCATTCATCCCTTGGCGGGGCAGGGCGTAAATCTGGGATTTCGCGATGTCGATGCACTGATTGACGTGCTGGTGAATGCCCGCAGCTACGGTGAGTCCTGGGCCAGCCAGCCGGTACTGAAACGCTATCAGAATCGCCGCATGACCGATAATTTCATCATGCAGAGCGGCATGGATTTGTTCTACGCCGGGTTCAGTAATAACCTGCAACCGCTGCGCATCATGCGTAATCTTGGACTCATGGCTGCAGAGCGCGCAGGCGTGCTGAAACGCCAGGCGCTGAAGTATGCGCTAGGGTTGTAGCTCGGGTGGTGCCTGATGGCGCTACGCTTATCAGGCCTACAGTTCATGTAGGCCGGGTAAGGCTTGCCGTCACCCGACGTTAGAAAAGCAAAAAGCTCGCCGAAGCGAGCTTTTTTAATATGGCTGGGGTACGAGGATTCGAACCTCGGAATGCTGGTATCAGAAACCAGAGCCTTACCGCTTGGCGATACCCCAACGGGTGCACCCACAGAGTGGACGACTTTTTGAAATTGGCTGGGGTACGAGGATTCGAACCTCGGAATGCTGGTATCAGAAACCAGAGCCTTACCGCTTGGCGATACCCCAACAATTTTTTGGATTTACCGAACGAGTCGATACGTCCTTAATATGGTGGCTACGACGGGATTCGAACCTGTGACCCCATCATTATGAGTGATGTGCTCTAACCAGCTGAGCTACGTAGCCTGATACTATCATATTCTTCGATGGCTGGGGTACCTGGATTCGAACCAGGGAATGCCGGTATCAAAAACCGGTGCCTTACCGCTTGGCGATACCCCAATGACCGTCGCGGTGAACCGCTATATCGAAGAAAAAATGGCTGGGGTACCTGGATTCGAACCAGGGAATGCCGGTATCAAAAACCGGTGCCTTACCGCTTGGCGATACCCCATCCGTGCAACGCTTACGGGTGAATGGTGCGGGAGGCGAGACTTGAACTCGCACACCTTGCGGCGCCAGAACCTAAATCTGGTGCGTCTACCAATTTCGCCACTCCCGCAAAAAAGATGGTGGCTACGACGGGATTCGAACCTGTGACCCCATCATTATGAGTGATGTGCTCTAACCAGCTGAGCTACGTAGCCATCTTTTTTTCGCGTAACCTTATCGGCGTTGCGGGGCGCATTATGCGTATTGAGCCTTGAAGCGTCAACCCCTTTTTCATTGAAAATAGCTGGAATGTGACTGTTTGGTTAGGTTGCGAACAGCATGACGCAATATTCGGCAATTATTAGTTATTAATTGTTTTTTCACGCGCTAAATCGACATAAAAAAAGAGCCCTGCAGGGCTCTTTTCTAAGGATTGACTTATTTATACGCGGACTGATGCACGCCAACCGCACGGCCAGACGGATCGTTCATGGTTTTAAACGCTTCATCCCATTCAATGGCTTTTGCTGAAGAACAGGCAACCGACGGCCCGCCAGGCACGCATTCAGCCGCGCTGGCAACCGGGAACAGTTCCTCAAAAATCTCACGATACAAATACGCTTCTTTAGATGATGGCGTGTTATACGGGAAGCGGAAGCTGGCGGTTTCCAGTTGTTGGTCGGAAACTTGCTCTGCAGCGACTTCTTTCAGCGTGTCAATCCAGCTGTAACCGACGCCGTCAGAGAACTGCTCTTTCTGACGCCACGCTACGCTTGCCGGCAGATACGATTCAAAACACTCGCGCAGGACATGTTTTTCCATTTTTCCGTTGCCGCACATTTTGTCCTGTGGGTTGATGCGCATTGCCACATCAAGGAATTTTTTGTCCAGGAAAGGCACACGGGCTTCGACACCCCAGGCAGACATTGCTTTGTTGGCACGGGCGCAGTCGAACATGTGCAGCGCCTGCAGTTTACGCACGGTTTCTTCATGCAACTCTTTCGCGTCTGGCGCTTTGTGGAAGTAGAGATAGCCGCCAAACACTTCGTCTGACCCTTCGCCCGATAACACCATTTTAATGCCCATCGCTTTAATTTTACGCGACATTAAGTACATCGGCGTGGAGGCGCGGATGGTGGTGACATCATAAGTTTCAATGTGATAAATCACGTCGCGAATAGCATCCAGACCTTCCTGCACGGTGAAATGGATCTCATGGTGGACAGTACCAAGGTGGTTTGCCACTTCCTGCGCGGCTTTCAGGTCCGGTGCGCCTTCGAGGCCAACCGCGAAAGAGTGCAGTTGCGGCCACCACGCTTCACTGCGCTCCTGATCTTCTACACGACGCGCCGCATACTTTTTCGTGATGGCGGAAATCACGGAGGAGTCCAGACCGCCGGATAACAGCACGCCGTAAGGAACATCGGACATCAGGTGACTTTTCACGGCATCTTCCAGCGCCTGACGCAGCTCGTTTTTATCCGTAACGTTGTCTTTTACTGCATCGTAATCAAACCAGTCACGCTGGTAATACTGACGAATTTCGCCGTCTTTACTCCACAAATAGCTACCGGCCGGGAATTCTTTGATCGTGCGGCATACAGGAACCAGCGCTTTCATTTCAGACGCAACATAGAAGTTACCGTGCTCGTCGTAACCCATATACAGCGGGATGATGCCGATGTGATCGCGGCCAATCAGGTAAGCGTCCTGCTCGCTGTCGTACAGTGCGAAGGCAAACATGCCTTGCAGGTCATCCAGAAACTCTGGACCTTTTTCCTGATACAGCGCAAGGATCACTTCGCAGTCAGAACCAGTCTGGAACTGATAGCGATCGCCGTATTCGGCACGCAGCGCCTGATGGTTATAAATCTCACCGTTAACGGCCAGGATATGTGTTTTCTTCACGTTATACAGCGGCTGAGCGCCGGCGTTGACGTCGACAATAGACAGACGTTCGTGCGCCAGAATGGCGTTATCGCTGGCGTAAATGCCAGACCAGTCCGGGCCGCGATGGCGCATCAGACGGGACAATTCCAGAGCCTTTTTACGCAGTTCAACTGCGTCAGTTTTAATATCGAATACGCCAAAAATAGAACACATAACCTTCTCCGTTAACCTGTTGCGTGATGCTTTTTATGTTTGCTTGATAAAGAAAATGCCGCAAAGCCGCTGGGGGCGCAAGGAGTTTGGTGGGCTGAAAATAAAAAACTCAATGATGATTGTTGAATGGTGAAAAAAGATTACGTAATGAGCGCATTTATTGATGAATCATCAATAAAATGGCAATTTTATTAGATGGGGGTATTTCTGTGGGCCGAATAAGGCGCTTACACCATCATCCGGTATTCGCGCCGCAACATTGCCGGATGATGACGCGCGTGCGTCTTATCCGGCCTGGGATCAAATCACATCAATCTCTGCAACGGAGGGATAGATCCAGCTTGGTCTGAATGGCATGTTGTCAATATCGTCAAGCTTGGATACGCCAGACAGAACCAGGATAGTTTCCAGACCCGCCTGGAAACCTGCCAGAATATCGGTGCGCAGGTTGTCGCCAACAATGACCGTTTCTTCTGAGTGCGCCTGCATTTTGTTGAGTGCCGCGCGAATAATCCACGGGCTGGGTTTGCCGACATAAAACGGCTTACGGCCGGAGATCTTCTCAATACCGGCGCAGAGCGCACCACAGGCAGGGTAAAAGCCGCGACCGTGGGTATCCGGGTTAGTGGCGATAAAACGTGCGCCGTTAGCCACAAAGTAAGCCGCTTTATGCATCATGTCCCAGTTGTACGAACGGGTCTCTCCGACAATGACAAAATCAGGGTTAACGTCGGTAATAGTAAAGCCAGCTTTATACAGCTCATGGATTAACGCGCCTTCACCCACCACGTAGGCTTTTTTCCCTTCCTGGCGACGGAGAAAATCAGCAGTAGCCATGGCGGAAGTATAAAAGACGCTATCGGGGACATTCACACCCGCGGTGGCGAAGCGGTTTGCCAGATCTTGCCCGGTCTGCGAAGGGTAGTTCGTCAGCAGGACTAACGGTAAACCTTTCTCCAGAATGCCGGTCAGAAATTCTGCTGCACCGGGTACGGCAACATTATCGTGCATCAGCACGCCGTCGATATCACAAATTACATTCTTAATAGTCATGAACTACCCAGGGAATTCGTTATGAGTCTTATATACCCGTCATACTTCAAGTTGCATGTGCGTCGGCTTTCCTCGCTCACCCCAGTCACGTACTGGTGTACGCTCCAGGGGATTCGCTGCGTCGCCGCGTTATTCGGCCAAGCGGCCTCACCCCTACGGGGCCAGCACAAGCGCTGTTCAAAACGCTAATGCGTTTTGTCCTGTAACTCGAATTATTTAGGGTATAGTAATCCACTACTATATGAGAGCATTAGCTTTCCAGCAAACGTTGCAGCAATGAACCATTGAGCATGGCACGCTTCACCAGCGCAAATGCACCAATCGCTGAACGGTGATCCAGCGTGGAACGAACCACCGGTAAATTGTGGCGAAACGCCTTCAGTGCCTGATTATTAATGCAGCTTTCTATTGCCGGAAGCAGGACTTTATCTGCTTCGGTAATCTCACCGGCAATGACGACTTTTTGCGGATTAAACAGGTTAATCGCAATCGCGATGGTTTTACCCAGGTGGCGACCCACATGCTCGATAACTTCTGCTGCCAGATTGTCACCTTTGTTGGCTGCCTTACAGATAGCTTTGATGCTGCAATCGTCCAGCGTGAGGCGACTCGGATAGCCTTGCTTCAGTAAATTTTGTACGCGATGTTCAATGGACGCATTGGCAGCGATCGTTTCCAGGCAACCAAAGTTACCGCAATGGCAGCGTTCGCCCAGCGGTTCAACCTGGATATGGCCAATTTCACCCACGTTGCCGTTGCGTCCGATGAAAATACGCCCATTGGAGATTATCCCTGCGCCGGTTCCGCGATGGACACGCACCAGAATGGAGTCTTCGCAGTCCTGACTTGCCCCAAAATAGTGCTCGGCAAGCGCAAGGCTGCGGATATCATGGCCGACAAAACAGGTGACCTGAAAACGTTTTTCCAGCGCGTCGACCAGTCCCCAGTTTTCAACCTGAATATGGGGCATATAGCGAATGACGCCACTTTCGGGGTCAACGAGGCCTGGCAGGATAACGGAGATTGCAATCAGCTCACGGATTTTCCGCTGGCAGCTGTCAATAAAGGTGGCAATCGTATTGAGCAGCGCGTGTTCCAGGGTTTCCTGGGTGCGCTCGGGTAGCGGATAATGCTCTTCGGCAACCACTTTGCTGCTCATATCATAGAGCGTCAGCGTGGTGTCGTGGCGGCCAAGGCGAACGCCAATGGCGTGGAAATTACGGGTTTCGGTGACGATAGAGATGGCGCGGCGGCCCCCGGTGGAGGCCTGCTGATCGACTTCTTTGATCAGCCCGCGTTCAATCAGTTGACGCGTAATTTTGGTTACGCTGGCGGGAGCAAGCTGGCTTTGCTCGGCAATCTGAATTCGCGAGATTGGCCCATGCTGGTCAATCAGGCGATAAACTGCCGCGCTGTTAAGCTGTTTTACGAGATCAACATTACCTATTTGAGCTTGTCCGCCTGGTGTCATTCTTTTTCTTACTCAGTAACGACCTCGTTGCCATTAACGATGGTCTTGATAATTTTAAAGTCGTGCGTGAACGCGGTCAGGTTGGCTACTTTGCCTGGCGCGATACTGCCGAGTTGTTTGTCGACGCCAATGGCGCGAGCAGGGTAGAGCGTTGCCATACGCAGGACTTCGTCCAGTGCGATACCGCAATGTTCAACCAGATTGCGTACACCTTCGATCATGGTTAATGATGAACCGCTCAGCGTGCCGTTCTCATCAACACACAGTCCATTGCGGTAGTATATTGTTTTACCAGCGAAAATGAACTGCTCAATGTTTGCACCCGCCGGCGCAGTTGCGTCGGTTACCAGGCACAGTTTGTCACCTTTCAGGCGTTTGGCATTGCGAATGTTGGCATAGTCAACATGCATGCCATCGGCGATGATACCGCAATAAATATCGGCCTCATCCAGAATCGCGCCTGCCAGACCTGGTTCGCGACCGGTAATATAAGGCATCGCATTGAACAGATGTGTTGCAAAGGAAATGCCTGCACGGAAACCGATTTTTGCTTCCTTCAGCGTCGCGTTAGAGTGGCCCGCAGACACCACGATACCTGCATTCACCAGTTGGGTGATCACGTCGACAGGAACCATTTCAGGCGCCAGCGTCACTTTGGTGATGACATCCGCATTATCGCACAGGAAATCGACCAGCGCAGCGTCTGGCTGGCGGACAAAGCTCGGATTATGCGTACCTTTTTTCACCAGATTCAGCCACGGACCTTCAAGGTGTAGCCCTAATGCCTGATTTGGATGCTTAGCGAGGTATTCACGCATAACGCGAACGCCCTGCTTCATCAGGTCATCGCTGGTGGTGATTAGCGTTGGCAGATAGTTGGTGCAGCCCGATTTTTCATTGGCTTTCTGCATGATTTCCAGCGTTTCAACGGTAACGGCCTCTGCCGTATCGTTAAACTGTACACCGCCGCAGCCGTTTAACTGCACATCAATAAAACCGGGGGAGACAATGGCCCCATTCAGCGAGCGCTGTTCAATCCCTGACGGCAATTCAGACAGTGGGCAAACGCTATCGATCAGGCCATTGGCGACAACAATCGCATGGTCATCAAGAATTTCGTGACCGGTAAAAATCCGGCCCTGGGTTAAAGCATACATTCCGACCCCCGATTTCAAAAAAATGCCGCCCTGCACGTTTTCGACAGGGCGGGGACATCATTACAGACCTTTAATATTTTCCGCTTCTAACTCGTTAAAGTATTTCAGCGTCTTCACTTTCAGTTCCATAGTGGAAGGCTCATCGCAGACCACAACCGCTTTCGGATGCAGTTGCAGACAGCTGATAGTCCACATGTGGTTAACGTTACCTTCAACAGCCGCCTGCAGCGCCTGGGCTTTCTGGTGACCCAGCACCAGGATCATTACTTCTTCAGCATCCAACAGGGTGCCCACGCCTACGGTCAGTGCATATTTAGGCACCTGGCTTACGTCGCCGTCAAAGAAGCGTGAGTTTGCTACACGGGTGTCGTGGGTCAGCGTTTTGATACGAGTACGGGAAGCTAAAGAAGAAGCGGGTTCGTTGAACGCAATGTGCCCATCGTTACCTACGCCGCCCATAAACAGATGGATTTTACCGTAAGAACGGATTTTCTCTTCATACTGACGGCATTCTGCATCAATATCCGGCGCGTTACCATTGAGGAGGTTGATGTTTTCTGCTGGAATATCAACATGATCAAAGAAGTTACGGTGCATAAAGCTGTGATAGCTTTCCGGATGCTCTTTCGGCAGGCCAACATATTCGTCCATGTTGAAAGTGACAACATGTTTGAAGCTCACCTGGCCCGCTTTGTGCATTTCGACTAATGCTTTATAGGCAGTCAGCGGAGTGCCGCCAGTCGGCAGGCCCAGAACGAACGGACGATCTGCCGTTGGTTTGAACGCGTTAATACGGTTAACGATATGGCGAGCAGCCCATTTGCCGACTTGTTCAGCGGTATTCAGGGGGATCAGTCTCATTCTTCACCTCAAAAGTAAATGTAAGCAGTTGGCGGATTGAGTCTCTGTGCAGTATTAAGCGTAACCTGGTTTTGCATCGGTAAGGATCAATCCGTTTCGATTTTTTTAATGATAAAATAAGTTTTCGTAGTTAGCCAGTGTAAGGGAGGGTTAATAACGATATTTGGTGATTGGAATCACAAAAAACACGCTTTTAATTTGCGATACGAATTAATTTTTCACACACTCTGAATGTAGATGAATGGTTAATGTTGTTGTTCCAAAATCTCTTGCTGTTGCAGTTAGGAATGGTCGCACAATAAAAATATGGCTTCAAAGGAGCCTAATCGGGGTCTCGTAGGGGGAATAAAATGAATATTTTAGGTTTTTTCCAGCGGCTGGGTAGGGCGTTACAGCTCCCCATCGCGGTGCTGCCAGTCGCGGCACTGTTGCTGCGATTCGGCCAACCAGATTTACTGAACGTACCCTTCATCGCGCAAGCGGGTGGGGCTATCTTTGATAACCTCGCGTTAATTTTTGCTATCGGTGTGGCTTCCAGCTGGTCTAAAGACAGCGCGGGTGCGGCAGCGCTGGCAGGTGCGGTTGGTTATTTCATATTGACCAAAGCAATGGTTACCATTAACCCGGCGATCAACATGGGCGTCCTGGCGGGTATCATCACCGGTCTGGTCGGCGGTGCCGTGTATAACCGTTGGTCTGGCATCAAACTGCCTGATTTCCTGAGCTTCTTCGGCGGCAAACGTTTTGTACCCATCGCCACTGGCTTCTTCTGTTTAATACTGGCTGCTATCTTCGGCTACGTGTGGCCGCCGGTGCAGAACGCCATCCATGCGGGTGGTGAGTGGATCGTGGGCGCTGGCGCGCTGGGCTCTGGTATTTTTGGTTTCATCAACCGTCTGCTGATCCCAACCGGTCTGCATCAGGTGCTGAACACCATCGCCTGGTTCCAGATTGGCGAATTCACTAACGCTGCAGGTACCGTATTCCACGGTGATATCAACCGCTTCTACGCGGGTGACGGCACTGCGGGTATGTTCATGTCTGGCTTCTTCCCGATCATGATGTTTGGTCTGCCGGGTGCGGCACTGGCGATGTACTTCGCTGCGCCGAAAGCGCGTCGTCCGATGGTCGGCGGTATGCTGCTGTCCGTTGCTATCACCGCATTCCTGACCGGTGTTACCGAGCCGCTGGAATTCCTGTTTATGTTCCTGGCGCCGTTGCTGTACCTCCTGCACGCCGTTCTGACAGGTATCAGCCTGTTCGTTGCGACGCTGTTGGGGATCCACGCGGGCTTCTCCTTCTCCGCAGGTGCTATCGACTACGTGTTGATGTACAACCTGCCGGCTGCAAGTAAGAACGTCTGGATGCTGGTCGTCATGGGTCTGGTGTTCTTCGTTATCTACTTCGTCCTGTTCAGCGCGGTTATTCGTATGTTTAACCTGAAAACGCCGGGCCGCGAAGATAAAGAAGACGAGATTGTTACTGACGAAGCGAACAGCAATACCGAAGAAGGTTTAGCTCAACTGGCTACCAGCTACATTGCAGCGGTTGGCGGTACCGATAACCTGAAAGCGATTGATGCCTGTATCACCCGTCTGCGTCTGACCGTTGGCGATTCTGCCCGCGTAAATGATGCGATGTGCAAACGCTTAGGCGCATCAGGTGTGGTGAAACTGAACAAACAAACTATTCAGGTCATCGTGGGTGCGAAAGCTGAATCTATCGGCGACGAAATGAAGAAAGTTGTGGCTCGTGGTCCGGTTGCGGCAGCGTCTACTGACAAAGCCCCGGCAGCGGCTGCCCCGGTTGCAAAACCGCAGGCAGTAGTGAATGCAGCCACCATTGAAGCGCTGGTTTCCCCGATTACCGGTGATGTGGTTGCACTGGAGCAGGTGCCTGATGAAGCCTTCGCCAGCAAAGCAGTGGGTGACGGCGTGGCGGTAAAACCAACGGATAAAATCGTGGTTTCTCCGGCAACGGGTACTATTGTGAAAATCTTCAACACCAACCATGCGTTCTGTCTGGAAACGGAAAAAGGCGCGGAAATCGTGGTCCATATGGGTATCGATACCGTGGCACTGGAAGGTAAAGGCTTTAAACGTCTGGTTGAAGAAGGTGCGGTTGTTGCAGCAGGTCAACCGATTCTGGAAATGGATCTGGAATACCTGAACGCGAACGCACGTTCCATGATTAGCCCGGTTGTTTGCAGCAATAGCGATGATTTCGGTGGTCTGGTTATTAAAGCCGAAGGTCATGTCGTTGCCGGTCAAACACCACTGTATGAGATTAAAGGTAAGTAATTGCTCATAGGCTGGATAAGGCGTAAGCGCCGCCATCCGGCACGATGAGATGAATTAAACGCGGCGGGGGATATTCCTCCGCCGCTTTTTTTTGCAGCAAATGTCCTTATTATTTTCATCTGGTACGTATTTTCCGTAACTAAGGGTTGTCACTACGTCCGGCTTATAAGATCATATGCCGTTATACGTTGTTTACGCTTTGAGGAATCCACGATGAGTGAGGCTGAAGCCCGCCCGAGTAACTTTATTCGTCAGATCATCGATGAAGATCTGGCCAGTGGTAAGCACACCACTATCCATACCCGTTTTCCGCCGGAGCCAAATGGCTATCTGCACATTGGCCACGCGAAATCCATTTGTCTGAACTTTGGTATTGCGCAAGATTACCAGGGCCAGTGCAACCTGCGTTTTGATGATACGAACCCGGTTAAAGAAGATATCGAGTACGTTGAATCAATTAAAAACGACGTTGAATGGTTAGGTTTCCACTGGACTGGCGACATTCGCTACTCTTCGGATTACTTCGATCAGCTACATGCTTACGCGGTAGAGCTTATTAACAAAGGCCTGGCGTATGTCGACGAACTGTCTGCTGACGAAATTCGCGAATACCGTGGCACGCTGACACAGCCGGGTAAAAACAGCCCGTTCCGCGATCGCAGCGTTGAAGAAAACCTCGCGCTGTTTGAAAAAATGCGTACCGGTGGTTTTGAAGAAGGTAAAGCCTGCCTGCGTGCGAAAATCGATATGGCTTCGCCGTTTATCGTGATGCGTGACCCGGTGCTGTACCGCATTAAGTTTGCTGAACACCATCAGACGGGCAACAAGTGGTGCATCTATCCGATGTACGACTTCACCCACTGCATCAGCGATGCGCTGGAAGGCATCACACATTCACTGTGTACGCTGGAATTCCAGGATAACCGTCGTCTGTACGACTGGGTGCTGGATAACATCACCATTCCGGTTCACCCGCGCCAGTACGAGTTCTCGCGCCTGAATCTGGAATACACTGTGATGTCCAAGCGTAAGCTGAACCTGCTGGTGACTGATAAGCACGTTGAAGGCTGGGACGATCCGCGCATGCCGACTATTTCGGGCCTGCGCCGTCGTGGTTACACCGCTGCTGCGATTCGTGAGTTCTGCAAACGCATCGGTGTGACCAAACAGGACAACACCATTGAGATTGCCTCTCTGGAATCCTGCATCCGTGAAGATCTGAACGAAAACGCACCGCGCGCAATGGCGGTTATCGATCCGGTGAAACTGGTTATCGAAAACTACCCGCAGGGCGAAAGCGAGCTGGTCACGATGCCTAACCACCCGAGCAAGCCGGAAATGGGCAGCCGTGAAGTGCCGTTCAGCGGTGAAATCTGGATCGACAGGGCCGATTTCCGCGAAGAAGCCAACAAACAGTACAAGCGTCTGGTGATGGGTAAAGAAGTCCGTCTGCGTAATGCTTATGTCATTAAAGCTGAGCGCGTAGAGAAAGATGCAGAAGGGAATATCACGACTATTTTCTGCACCTACGATGCTGACACGCTGAGTAAAGACCCGGCCGATGGGCGTAAAGTAAAAGGCGTTATTCATTGGGTAAGTGCCGCTCATGCGCTGCCGATCGAAATCCGTCTGTACGATCGTCTGTTCAGCGTACCTAACCCGGGGGCTGCGGAAGACTTCCTGTCCGTGATTAACCCAGAGTCGCTGGTGATTAAACAGGGCTATGGTGAGCCTTCGCTACAGGCCGCGGTTGCTGGTAAAGCGTTCCAGTTCGAGCGTGAAGGGTACTTCTGCCTCGACAGCCGCTATGCAACAGCTGACAAACTGGTGTTTAACCGCACCGTGGGTCTGCGCGATACATGGGCTAAAGTAGGCGAATAAACCGTCGTTACGCATCCTTTCAAACGCCGCACTCTGCGGCGTTTTTTTTCGCCTGAAAATGGTTAGCAGACTCTATTTGCGCAGCGAAATAATTGTTATTCAGGAATGATTTTTGTCGTTTATATTTTTCTAACAAAAACCTTGTGTTATCAGTCACTCTGGACTGAAACCGATTTCATCTTTATGGAAAACAAGCCTTTTTTCAATTATTCAACGCTTTTTTATCTTCCAATGAAAATGTAACAGAAAGCAATGAAATATGTGCGGTTGCTCATGTTCTTACATACTGGTTACAAAAAGAGATTGATAATTCGCGTCGCGAAAAATAGTCTATTCATTGTAGTCAATGAGGTTTTCTCAGCGCTACTTTTTAAATTTTTGCTTTTTCGCTGACCGCTTTTATCGGCAGCATTTTATACCCAATGAATTTCGAGTTGCATCAAGGCGGTGACGCCGCGAATTCCCTGGAACGTACATCAGTACGTGACGAGGATGAGCGAGGAAAGCCAACGCAGATGCGGCTTGAAAGACGAAGGGTTATACGTCAAAGAGGATTAACATATGCGTACGTTTAGTGGCAAACGTAGTACGCTGGCGCTGGCTATCGCCGGTATCACAGCAATGTCGGGTTTTGTTATCGCTCCCCAGGTTCACGCCGAAGGTTTTATTGATGACTCTACCTTAACGGGTGGCATTTATTACTGGCAGCGTGAGCGTGACCGTAAAGATGTGACCGATCATGACAAATACAAGACTAACCTTTCTCACTCCACCTGGAACGCAAACCTCGACTTCCAGTCCGGTTATGCGGCTGATATGTTTGGTATTGATGTCGCAGCATTTACCGCTATCGAAATGAACGAAAGTAGCGAAAGTGGCCATCCAAACGAAATCGCATTCTCTTCAAAAAATAAAGGCTATGACGAAGATTACTCCGGCGATAAGAGCGGGATTAGCCTGTATAAAGCGGCCGCCAAATTTAAATTTGGCCCAACCTGGGCGCGCGCGGGTTATATTCAGCCAACCGGACAAACTCTGCTGGCACCACACTGGAGCTTTATGCCAGGTACCTATCAGGGTGCTGAAGCCGGTGCCAACTTCGATTATGGCGATGCGGGTGCGCTGAGCTTCTCCTATATGTGGGCCAACGAATATAAAGCACCGTGGCACACTGAAGTCGATAAATTCTATCAGGCCGATAAAAAGACCAAAGTTGATTACCTCCATTCAATCGGCGCCAAGTATGACTTCAAAAATAACCTGCTGCTGGAAGCCGCATTCGGTCAGTCTGAAGGCTATGTCGATCAGTATTTCGCCAAAGCCAGCTACAAATTTGATTTAGGCGGTAACCCGTTTACCACCAGCTACCAGTTCTACGGTGCCCGCGATAAGGTTGATGACCGCACGGTTAACGACATTTATGATGGCACGGCCTGGCTGCAGGCACTGACCTTCGGCTACAAAGTGGCAGAAGTCGTTGATCTGCGACTGGAAGGGACCTGGGTTAAAGCTGACGGGCAGCAGGGCTACTTCCTGCAGCGTATGACCCCGACCTATGCGTCTTCAAACGGTCGTCTGGACGTTTGGTGGGATAACCGCTCTGACTTCAACGCCAACGGTGAAAAGGCCGTGTTCTTCGGCGCGATGTATGACCTGAAGAACTGGAACCTGCCTGGCTGGGCTGTGGGTGCATCATACGTTTACGCGTGGGATGCTAAACCGGCTACCTGGCAGCTCAACCCGGATGCATATTACGACAAAAATCGTACTATCGAAGAGTCGTCTTACAGCCTGGATGCGGTCTATACCCTGCAGGACGGCCGTGCGAAGGGCACTATGTTTAAACTGCACTTCACCCAGTACGACAACCATTCGGATATTCCGAGCTGGGGCGGTGGTTACGGTAACATCTTCCAGGATGAGCGTGACGTGAAATTCATCGTTATTGCTCCGTTCACCATCTTCTAATGCCGACAGCGGCAGGCCGCAAGCCTGCCGTTTTGTTGAGGAGTGTGTTATGAAAAAGCTGATACTCATCGCCGTCATGGCATCAGGGCTGGTTGCCTGCGCGCAATCACCCGCGCCGAAAGAAGATAGCCGTCTTAAGGAAGCTTACAGCGCGTGTATCAATACCGCGCAGGGCTCGCCGGAGAAAATCGAAGCCTGTCAAAGCGTGTTGAATGTGCTGAAGAAAGAAAAACAGCACCAGCAGTTTGCGAATGAAGAAAGCGTGCGCGTACTGGATTACCAGCAGTGTATCCAGGCAACGCGTACGGGTAACGATCAATCCGTTAAGGCCGATTGTGATAAGGTCTGGCAGGAAATTCGCAGTAATAATACGGCGAAATAAAACGTGGTATGCACAAGAACGGGCGGAGATATTTCTTCGCCCGTTTGCTTTTTAGCGTCGTTTCTCAATTGCCCACTTGAGTAATGCCGCGCAACGGTAAAATCCGTGGGCGAATTTTCCGTATGGGATGGTCAGAAATAGCGCCATCACGACACCAAGATGAATAGCAAGCAAAATAGCCATCCATGAGGTATCTCTGCCTGCCAGCAGCGCTAAGCCCGTCAGACTCGTCAGTAGCAGCAACAGGATAAAACCGCGGTCCATCGGCTTTTGCCGCGCGTCGCCCTGTAGCGGTGAGCGTTTAAAATTCAGCCATAGCAAGCCAGCCGGGCCGACAACCAGACCAATACCGCCCAACGTGCCCAGCATGACCGGAACGCTGAAGAACGGGTAGGGAGCTTCTATGCCGGCAAAGTAGTGATAGCCCGTTGCCACCACGGTGGCGGCAAAACAGAGCAGAAAACCGTAGAAAGTGGCGTGATGAAACCGGCGGCGCATCAGGGTGAAAGCATCATCCGCTTCGTTACACCCTTTACCGTGCCCACCATCGAGATATTTCAGCGTCAGCGCATTGTGTGAGGCTTCAGCAATGTCAGCAGAACGCGGCATCCCCGGAGAAATTTCCCGCCAGAAGCGGATAACGCCCGCCATCAGCAGACCCATCGCCAGAATAAAGACTGAACCAAACATCCATGCCAGCAGGTTATGCGGGAAAATTTGATAAAAATCTCCGGCCAGCGGAGGATGGAACAGGGAACCTTTTAACCCCATGGCAAGAAGTAAAAACAGGATCAGGCCGAAAACCAGCGACAGCGCTACGGTCATGCCTGCCCGGCGATAAAGCGCGCCAAAGGCGGCGGGTTGCGTATAGTGTTGATAGGTTTCCAGCCTTACTTCTGCCATTGCTTTCGGTACATTGATAGCAAATTCATGGGGCGGCGCGTATTGACACGCGTGCAGGCAGGCACCGCAGTTATGGCACAAGTTCGCCAGATAGTTGATATCCGCTTTAGCGAATTCCAGACGCTGAGTCATCGCCGGGAAAACGGCGCAAAAACCCTCACAATAGCGGCAGGCATTGCAGACTTGCATGACTCGTTCAACTTCTGCTTCTGGCCCGCTAAGCATTTTCGCTTCGATAATTAATTTCTCAAGCGGTTGCATGATGTGCCTCCTCACGTGCTGCCAGCGCGGCTTCTTTTCCGGCAATACGGCCAAAGGTGGTCCCTATCGACATGCCTACACCTGCGGTGTAGCCTTTTCCCAGCACGTTGCCCGCCATCATCTCTCCGGCGACGAACAGGTTACGGCTTGGCTGCCCGGCAAAATGCACCGCGGCGTGTTCATTCACCTTTAACCCCAGGTAGGTGAAGGTGATCCCCGGACGTAAGGCATAGCCGTAGTAAGGCGGCTGGTCCAGCGGTCGCGCCCAGTGTGTTTTCGCGGGGGTTAACGCTTTTGTCGTGCAGTTATCCAGAATGGTATGGTTGAACTGGCCGGGCTGACAGGCGTTGTTGTATTCCGTCACGGTGTGGGTAAAGTGTTCGCCATTCAGCCCCAACTGATGAGCCAGTTCCGCCAGTGTATTGGCCTGTGCGCCAGGAAAAACTGGAGGCATGAAGTGGCCGATGGCTTTACTGTCGATAATGGAGTAGCCAATCTGTCCTGGCTGCTGGGCGACCAGACGTCCCCAGATAGCGTAGCGTTTGGGCCAGAAATCTTCGCCTTCATCATAAAAACGATCAGCGTCACGGTTGACGACTATGCCGAGTGAAACGCAGTCCACGCGGGTACAAATCCCGCCGTCATATAATGGCGCTCTGGCGTCAATAGCTACGCAGTGTGACTGGGAGGGCTCGCCGATGATGTCCGCCCCGGCATCGATCATAAATTTGAGTAGTACGCCCTGATTAAAGCGCGTGCCGCGAATGAGGAAGTTATCCGCAGGCCATTCACCACGGGCGTTTTCCCCCCAGGCTTCTCGCAGCCATTCGCGGTTAGATTCAAACCCGCCAGCAGCAAGCACGCAGGTCTTTGCCGGAATGCGCTCTTTGCCTGCCAGCGCCGCCACGAACTCGCCATTATGCAGTTCAAGCGCCTGCACCGGTGTGTTATAGCGGATTTGCACGCCCAGCTTTTCCGCGCTGCGATAATAGGCATTGACGAGAGCTTTCCCGCCCCCCATAAAAAAGGCGTTGGTTCGCGCCACATGCAAAGCGCCAGAGAGTGGAGGTTGAAAATTCACGCCGTGCTGGCGCATCCAGTCGCGGCAATGTGATGAGGTTCGGATCACCAGGCGTGCCAGTGCTTCGTTGGTATTACCTTCCGTTACACGCCAGAGGTCCTGCCAGAATTCCTCTTCTGGATAGCTTTCCACCAGTACATCCTGTGGTGCATCATGCATACAGCGTAGATTACGCGTGTGTTGGGAATTTCCCCCACGCCATTCCCGGGGAGCCGCTTCGAGTAGTAAAACGGAAGCGCCTTGCTCCCGGGCGGTAAGGGCAGTGCATAAGGCAGCATTGCCACCGCCAATCACCAGAACATCAACCATCGCATACTCCATTACTACTTAACCAATTGTTAAGTTTGTAATTAAAATGTATACGAGTAAGTTGTGGGGACGCTATGACGTGATGCTAAACAGCCCTTTAATTATTGTAAAGGGTAGCGCCTGGCCAGTGTCCAGATTCCACCAGTTGATGCATCACTTTGGTGAGTACCACACGGGCAGCGAGACCTGCTGGGGTGAGTTCATCGTCAGAAAGGCTGACCAAAAAGTTGGGGCGGCTAAGTATGGGATTATGGATGCCGACCACTCTTAATGTCTCTTTATCGAGATGGGATATTGCCGCGCCGGGCTGAAGTGTTGCACCGATTCCGCTGCGAACGGCGTGCATCAGTAGCGCCAGGCCGTCAATTTCTGTGGCGATCTCAATGTTCAGCGCATGCTCCTGGCTGATAGCATCCAGTCTGCCGCGCAGACCATGACCTGGGCTTGGCATTATCAATGGAATATTAACCAGTTCGGCTGGCGCAATAGTGTCATCCGCAATACCTGCCAGCAAGGTATGAGTACCAATCAAAAATAACCGTTCCTCAAGAATCGCTCTGGCGCTCCAGCGCAGGATTTTTTCCTTCTGAAAGACCACGGCCAAATCAATTTGACGGGTATTAATCATTCGTTCCAGATTGCCAGAGAGACTTTCCACGACATGCAGGCGGACATCGGCATAGCTTTCCCGCATGGCGTTGATGAAAGGCATCCCGAGCACGGAAGCGGTGCTGGGTGCCATGCCGACGCTGACGTGCCCGGAAAGTCTGGCCTCCCGTGCGGCGAGGATCGCATCGTCTGCGTGACGGAGCGCCAGTTGCGCCTGAGAATAAAAAGCCAGTCCAGCGCTGGTGGGCGTCACGCCACGAGAGGTACGTTGCAGTAGACGTATGGCGAGTTCGTTTTCCAGGCGGGTCATCTGCTGGCTGAGCGCCGAAACACCGATATTGAGATCGAGCGCCGCGCTGCCCATACTGCCGGTTTCAACAATGCGCACAAAATAGCGTAACTGGCGAAGTTCCATTTCGACTCTCCGATGAAGGCAATTGATTTTTACATTAAAGCAACACAGGAGCGGTGGGAAGGGGAAAGGGGCAGGTAACGCCCATAAAAAAAGCCAACCGGAGGGTTGGCTTTTCAGAAAGCATTACATTATTTGCCGTCGTGGGCGTGCTCATCTTCGCGGCAATCGCCTTCAGCGCAGTGACCGTACAGATAGAGGCTATGGTTAGTTAAACGAATGCCATGTTTAGCCGCAATCTCACGTTGACGCGCTTCGATGGAGTCATCGCTGAACTCGACCACTTTGCCGCAGTCAAGGCAAATCAGGTGATCGTGGTGATGTTGCTGGGTCAGTTCGAAGACGGATTTTCCCCCTTCGAAATTGTGGCGGGTCACGATACCGGCATCATCAAATTGGTTCAGCACGCGATACACGGTCGCCAGACCAATTTCTTCACCCATGTCGATCAGGCGTTTGTATAAGTCTTCCGCACTGACGTGATGGTTATCCGGTTCCTGAAGAACTTCCAGAATCTTTAAACGAGGAAGCGTTACTTTCAGGCCAGCCTTCTTTAATGCGGTATTGTTGTCAGTCATGCGGAATCTGTCCTGTAGCTAAACGGTTCACTTCATTAACAGAAGTGACAGAAATTGCACTTGAGATAATGCGGATCATTATAGAACTGCCATGCCTAAATGAAAACTGCAAGTCTCTGGCAAATATTGTTAATCAAAACGTGGTATCACCGACAAACACACTGTGCAATACCCGATTGGCATCCAGCCATTGTACAGGGTCAGGCGAAAAAGTTACAAATTTGTAGCAATTATTTTGATTGGTTTTATCTATTGATGCGGCGCAGATGAATATCTACGCCGCACGAAATCAGGCATTGATGATTTCGTCGAGGTGCAGCTCTTCAGAGATCTGCTTAACCCATTTTTCTACGCGTTCTGCGGTCAGTTCCGGCTGGCGATCTTCATCGATAGCCAGACCGACAAAGTGGTCGTCATCTGCCAGACCTTTGGACGCTTCAAAATGGTAACCCGCCGTTGGCCAGTGGCCGACAATGGTGGCGCCGCGCGGCTCGATGATGTCGCGGATGGTACCTAACGCATCACAAAAATATTCTGCGTAATCTTCCTGGTCGCCACAGCCGAACAATGCCACCAGTTTACCGTTAAAATCAATGTCTTCGAGAGTAGGGAAGAAGTCGTCCCAGTCGCACTGCGCTTCACCGTAGTACCAGGTTGGGATGCCGAGCAGCAGAATGTCATACCCTTCCAGGTCTTCTTTGCTGCTTTTTGCAATGTCATGTACATCGGCAACGTCTTTACCAAGCTGTTTTTGAATCATTTTTGCGATATTTTCGGTATTACCGGTGTCGCTGCCGAAAAAGATGCCAGTGATTGCCATGAGTAAAATAACCTCTTGAAACTTATTGAAATGGTGGTGGCGCATTGCCCACGGATAAGGGCAATCATAGCAGAACAGTCCGGCATGCGGAAACAGCAAACACGCGGGACTGCACTCTGTGCTACACGATTTATGATTTAGAGCAGAAATTCAGACTATGCCTGACCGCGCAATGCGGTGAGTTGGTTCATCAGCATCTCTTCGATGAGTTCACTGCGACTCATGTTGCGCGCTTCCGCCAGCTCATTCAGAGCGTCAACGGCATCCGCGTTCAGTTTCAGTTCGACACGCTTAAGCCCGCGAACTTTATCGCGTTTCAGCTGATTACGTTTGTTAATACGTAACTGTTCATCACGCGAAAGCGGATTGGTTTTGGGTCGTCCCGGGCGACGCTCCTGCGCGAACAGATCTAATGTCGTACGGTCCGTTTGTTCTTTGGCCATGATCTTGGTGACTTCGGGGAAACAATCAGCCAGGCGTCTGCCCGGATGGATAGCGCGCCATAATACATCAGCAGGGGAGGCGCGCCAACGCCCACGCACGTAATCGCGCGCAGACGCTGAGTTTTTAATCAGTTAACCTTCTCACTCAGATAACGACGGATAGCGCGCAGCACCGCCTCCGGTTTTTCTGCATGTACCCAATGGCCTGCGCCGGCAATAACGTGGGCACGGGCCTGCGGGAATTGCGCCAGTAATTGCTCGCGATACGCTGCGGTCACATAAGGTGAATTACCGCCAGGGATAAACAACGCCGGATGTTCCCAGGCGGGAATAGTTTCCCATCCCACGATATGGGGATATTGATCCCACAACACAGGGACGTTAAAGCGCCACTCGCCGTCAACAAAGGATTTCAGCAGAAACTGGATCACGCCTTCTTCTTGCAAATGCTGGCGCATGACGCTCGCGGCCTGCTGGCGCGAGGACGCCTGTGCATCTGTTACCGCGTTAATGGCGGCAAAAATCTCATCGTGGCGGCGTACGTGATAGTCAACCGGTGCAATATCGATAGCGACCAGTTGATCGATGCGTTCCGGCGCCAGTGCGGTCAGTGCCATGACGGCTTTGCCCCCCATGGAGTGCCCAATAAAGGTCGCTTTTTCGATCTGTTGATCGTCCAGCGTATCCAACAGATCCTGCGCCATGGCCGGATAATTCATCTCAGGTGAGCGGGGCGAAAGGCCATGATTTCGCATATCGACCTGGATGATATCGTGATCGGCTACCAGGGAGCGCGCCAGTATGCCCAGATTATCCAGACTGCCAAACAGACCGTGAACCAGGACGATGGGAGAATTATTGTGCGGGTTTTGCGCAGATTGCGCTCGGATATTCAATTTCATGGCAAAGTTCTTTTTTTCACACTCACGGGTTAGGGTATCATGTTGACCATTCTGCCACATGGCTGCAACAACTACGGTTACTCTGAGTTTTGCTGGCCACCAGGCTTGACGCTATCCGCTGTTAGGATTTGCCTTTACACTACAGCGTGTAAAGTCCTGACAACTTGTATTCAGCCAAACATTGCACTGGATTAAGATGAAAACGATTGAAGTTGATGATGAACTCTATAGCTATATTGCCAGCCACACCAAGCATATTGGCGAGAGCGCATCCGACATTTTACGGCGTATGTTGAAGTTTTCCGCCGCATCACAGCCTGTCTCTCCGGTAGTCAAAGAAGTCCGCGCCGTGCAACCTGTCGTGGAAGCCAAGCCGGTTAACCCCGCGAAAGACAAAGTGCGCGCGATGCGTGAACTGCTGCTGTCCGACGAATACGCGGAACAGAAGAAAGCAGTAAATCGCTTTATGCTGGTGCTGTCTACACTCTATTCACTGGATCAACACGCGTTTGCACAAGCAACAGAATCGTTGCATGGCCGCACGCGCGTCTATTTCGCAGCGGATGAACAGACGTTGCTGAAAAATGGTAATCAAACCAAACCGAAACACGTGCCAGGCACGCCATATTGGGTGATCACCAATACCAATACCGGCCGTAAATGCAGCATGGTTGAACACATCATGCAGTCAATGCAATTCCCCGCGGAGTTGATTGAAAAGGTTTGCGGAACAATTTAATCCTTGCATTAGAAGGACCAGGCAATGGCAATCCACAACCGCGCAGGTCAACCTGCGCAACAGAGTGATTTGATTAACGTCGCCCAGTTAACGGCGCAATACTATGTACTAAAACCGACGGCAGGGAATGCGGAGCACGCGGTGAAGTTCGGTACATCCGGACATCGCGGTAGTGCGGGTCGTCATAGTTTTAATGAGCCGCATATTCTGGCTATCGCTCAGGCGATTGCCGAGGAACGTGCGAAAAACGGGATTACTGGCCCGTGCTATGTGGGCAAGGATACCCACGCGTTGTCTGAACCGGCATTTATCTCTGTACTGGAAGTGCTGGCGGCGAACGGTGTTGATGTCATCGTGCAGGAAAACAACGGCTTTACGCCAACACCTGCCGTGTCGAATGCTATCCTGGTCCACAATAAAAAAGGCGGTCCGCTGGCTGACGGTATTGTGATCACGCCGTCCCATAACCCACCAGAAGACGGCGGAATTAAATACAACCCGCCAAACGGTGGCCCGGCAGATACTAACGTCACCAAAGTCGTAGAAGACAGGGCAAATGCACTGTTGGCTGATGGTCTGAAAGGCGTGAAGCGTATCCCGCTGGATGCCGCACTGGCATCCGGTCATGTTAAAGAACAAGACCTGGTTCAACCCTTCGTGGAAGGGCTGGCAGATATCGTCGATATGGCGGCAATCCAGAAAGCGGGTCTGACGCTGGGCGTTGATCCACTGGGGGGGTCCGGTATCGAATACTGGAAACGTATCGCTCAACACTACAACTTGAATCTGACCCTCGTTAACGATCAGGTCGACCAGACTTTCCGCTTTATGCATCTTGATAAAGACGGCGCCATTCGTATGGACTGCTCCTCCGAGTGCGCGATGGCCGGTCTGCTGGCGCTGCGTGACAAGTTCGATTTGGCGTTTGCCAATGACCCGGACTATGACCGTCACGGTATCGTAACGCCGGCTGGACTGATGAATCCGAACCACTATCTGGCGGTCGCGATCAACTACCTGTTCCAGCATCGTCCACAGTGGGGCAAAGATGTCGCTGTGGGTAAAACACTGGTGTCCTCCGCGATGATCGATCGTGTGGTGAACGACCTGGGACGTAAATTAGTCGAAGTGCCGGTGGGTTTCAAATGGTTCGTTGACGGTCTGTTCGACGGTAGCTTTGGTTTCGGCGGCGAAGAAAGTGCGGGGGCATCTTTCCTGCGTTTCGACGGTACACCGTGGTCCACTGACAAAGATGGCATCATCATGTGCCTGCTGGCAGCGGAAATTACGGCAGTGACAGGCAAGAACCCGCAAGAGCATTACAACGAACTGGCGGCGCGCTTTGGTGCACCGAGCTATAACCGAATTCAGGCTGGAGCCACCTCCGCGCAGAAAGCGGCGTTGTCTAAGCTCTCTCCGGAAATGGTGAGCGCCAGCACGCTGGCGGGCGACCCGATCACTGCGCGTCTGACGGCAGCGCCAGGCAACGGCGCATCGATTGGCGGCCTGAAAGTGATGACTGACAACGGTTGGTTTGCCGCACGTCCGTCAGGCACTGAAGACGCTTACAAGATCTACTGCGAAAGCTTCCTCGGTGAAGAACATCGCAAGCAGATTGAGAAAGAAGCGGTTGAGATTGTCAGCGAAGTGCTGAAGAACGCGTAAATCCTCTGCCGGATAAGACGCTTGCGTCGCTATCCTGCATGAATAACAACAAAGCCGGATAGCCTGGGTGCTGATCCGGCTTTTTTATTCAGTGCATATTCACGGCATGAACCGGTAGCCAATCCCGGTTTCGGTCAAAAAATGGCGTGGACGAGCCGGGTCCAGCTCCAGTTTCTGGCGCAGATGGCCCATATAGATACGTAAGTAATGGCTGTGCTCAACGGCATTCGGTCCCCACACTTGATTCAATAACTGGCGTTGGGTCAGCACTTTTCCGGCATTATTGAGCAGTATGGCCAGCAGGCGAAACTCAATTGGCGTCAGATGAACCTCCTCATCCCCGCGATGAACCAGACGCGCGGCGATATCCACCTTTACATCAGAAAATTGCACCACGGGATCAGGGGAGGGGCCGGTAGCGTGGCGGCGCAGTGCAACGCGTAAACGAGCCTGCAGCTCGCCAATGCCGAATGGCTTGCTGAGATAGTCATCGGCACCGGCATCCAGCGCGGCGATTTTATCGCTCTCTTCGCTGCGGGCTGACAGCACGATCACCGGGATCGCGCTCCACTGCCGCAGGTCGCGGATAAAATCAATGCCGTCACCGTCCGGCAGACCGAGGTCGAGAATGATGAGATCGGGTTTTCGTGTGGCGGCTTCCAGCAGACCACGTTGCAACGTTTCTGCTTCATACACACGCAGGCCATCAGCTTCCAGCGCGGTGCGCAGAAAGCGACGAATGGCTTGTTCATCTTCAACAATCAGTACGTTTGTCACATATCCTCATGAAAATCTTCAAGTTCAGGGGGTGTTTCCTGCGGCAGTGTAACACGGAAACACGCCCCTCCCTGCGGACGATTATGCGCAGAAATCGTGCCACCGTGCACGTCGACAATCGCCTGACAAATTGCCAGCCCCAGCCCAACACCCGGTACCGATGATTCTTTGTTTCCACGGGAAAACTTGTCGAAAATACGCTGCTCCAGGCCGGCAGGAATACCGGGCCCATTGTCCCAAACATCCAGCAGCAGATGCTCACCGTCGACCTGGGCGTCGATACCGATTTGCGCCTGCGGACCGGCATATTTGACGGCATTTTCCAGTAGATTAATCAGCACCCGCTCAAAGAGTGGTCCATCAACGTGTATCAGCGTCAACGGCTCCGGAAGTGACAGGTTAATGGGTGTTGCCAGCCCAGGCTCCAACATTTGCAGGGCGCTGCCTACCACTTCTTCCAGCGTTAGCCACTCTTTCTTAAGATTAAAGCCGCCAGACTGGATTCGCGCCATATCCAGCAGATTATTGACCAGTCTGGTGGTATTAAGCACGTGCTGGCGGATCTCGTTGGCCTGGCGAGCGTGTGGCGAACCTTCACTGGCCAGATCCAACGTTAATATCTCCGCCTGACCGAACAGCACCGTCAGCGGCGTGCGTAAATCGTGGGACAGGGCGGCGAGCAGCGCATTGCGAATACTTTCTCGCTCGCTGGCAAAGCGCGCCTGCTCTTCACTGGCCGTCAGAGTCAGGCGCTCCAGCGCACTGGCTACCAGCAGGGTGAAGGTTTCCAGCAGACGTTGCTGTTCCGGGATCATCAGCTGACGCAGGTTTCCTGGCTCCACCACCAGTAGCCCATAGGTTTTATCGGCGCTTTTTAACGGCAAAATTTGATAGGGAACGCCGGGTAATGTGTCGGTGCCGGCACCGGCCATCTGCCCCTTGTCAAAACTCCACTGGGCAATGGCATCATCCCACGGCGTCATACCCTGCTGATGCGTCAGGGGAACCAACTTACCGTTTTCGTCTGGCAATAACACCCGGCTACGGGCCTGAAACGTTGAGGCAATAAACTGTTCGCTGGTAGCCGCGATATCCTGTTGGCTGCGCCCTACAGCCAGTGCTTTCGACATCTCATACAGGTGCCGCGTTCGTTGCTCACGATAGCGTGCAACCCTGGCCTGATAACGCCCCCCCGCGGTCAGATTACCGATAACCAACCCAACCGTCAGCATCACGGCAAAGGTCAGCAGGTACTGGACGTCAGACACGGCAAGCGTGCCGCGTGGAGCAATAAAGAAGAGATCAAAGCTGGCGACGTTGATAAACGTGGCCACCACCGACGGCCAGCGCCCGTAGAACAGGGCGATCACCACCACGCCCAGTAGATAGAGCATCACCAGGTTGGCTGCGTCAAATGCAACCAGCCACTGCATGGCAATCAATGTGGTAACAGCACACAATACAGCAGCGACCACGCAACCCTGGATTTGTACCCGCCATTTATCCTTAAAGGTGCGGTTATCCGTGGTTTGTAATGTCTGACGAGAAGGGGGATCGTCCAGTGCGACAATCATCAGGTCGAGATCCGGTGCGCGCTGAGCCAGCTTGTCTGCAAAGGAATCGCTGCGCCACCAGCGACGGGTTGTCGGACGTCCGAGCACAATTTTCCCCAGGTTGTGTTCCCGGGCATAACGGACAACGGCTTTGTCTTCGGCAGGGTCGGAGAGGGTGGCGGTTTCCGCCCCCAGTTCCTGCGCCAGTCGCAGCGCGCTTAAGATTGCCCGCCGCTGTTTTTCGGGTAGCCGGTGTAGCGCCGGTGTTTCAACATATACCGCATGCCAGACGCTGCCGAGACGCGCCGCCAGGCGCGCGGCGGCTCGCACCAGTTTCTCGCTGCCGGTGTTGTGTCCAATACACAGTAAAATGGCATCGCGGGTATGCCAGACTTTTTCTTCTCCTGGACGCCCCCGCCAGGCTCGCATCTGATCGTCTACCCGATCGGCGGTGCGTCGCAGAGCCAGTTCGCGCAGCGCTATCAAATTACCTTTGCGGAAGAAATGCTCAATAGCACGCTCTGCCTGACCGGCAATATAGACCTTGCCTTCGTTCAGGCGCTGACGTAAATCGTCAGGTGGGAGATCGACCAGGACCACATCGTCAGCGGCATCGAAAAACGGGTCAGGAACGGTTTCGCGCACCTGGATACCGGTAACGCCGCTGACCACATCATTCAGGCTTTCCAGATGCTGAACGTTAACGGTGGTAAAAACATCAATCCCGGCTTCCAGCAGCTCTTCAATATCCTGCCAGCGGCGGGGGTGGCGTGAGCCTGGCGCATTGCTGTGCGCCAGTTCGTCCATCAAAATCAGCGCCGGACGGCGGGCGAGGGCGGCATCAAGATCGAACTCGCTGATATGCCGCCCACGGTGTGCCTGACGTTTCAGCGGTAGCACGGTGAGACCGTCCAGCAGTGCGGCGGTCTCCTTGCGCCCGTGGGTTTCCACCACGCCAATCAGCACATCCAACCCCTGCGACCGTAGCCGTTGTGCCTCCGCCAGCATGGCCCAGGTTTTCCCTACGCCCGCACAGGCGCCAAAGAAAATTTTCAGTTTTCCCCGGTGCGGGGCGGTGGTCTGCTCCAGCAGGCGATCGGGGTTGGGACGTAGGGGTTCGCTATGCATGTCCTTTTTCTCAGTGCTTATCCAGCGCTAAATTAAGTTCCACCAGGTTCACTACCGGCTGACCGATGAAACTGACCAGCGGCTTTTGCGTGTATTGTGCAACCAGGCGCGTAACCTCTTCAACGCTGAGGTTGCGGGCTTGCGCTACGCGGGGAATTTGCCAGGCGACGGCCTCGGGGGTCAGGTTATTGTCCAGACCGCTGGCGGACGCTGTGACCAGTTCCACGGGCACAACAGGGTTAGCCTGTGGATTAGCAGCACGCAATGCGGCAATCCGGCTTTGTAGTTGCTTATCCAGCTCAGGGTTGCTTGCTGCCAGGTTGCTGCCACCCGAAGCCATTGGATTATAGGGTACTTCTGCCGTTGCCGACGGGCGTCCATGAAAATAACCCGCGGCGGTAAAATTTTGTCCGATCAGTTCAGAGCCGCGAATTATCTGGCCTTCACGCAGAAGCGAGCCGTTAGCCTGGTGGGGAAACCACCACTGCCCCAGCGCGGTGGTCAGCAGCGGATAAACACCGCCGGTGATAAGCATCAGGAAAAGCAATGTTGATAATGCAGGACGTAATCCACTCATCTGAAACCTCACACCAGACCCAGCAGGGTCAGCAGTAAATCAATCACTTTGATACCGATAAACGGCACAACCAGGCCGCCAAGACCGTAGATCCACAGATTGCGGCGCAGCATGGCGGAAGCGGATAACGGCTTATAGCTCACGCCCTTCAGCGCCAGTGGGATCAGGAAGACAATCACCAACGCATTGAAGATGACGGCGCTCAGGATTGCCGAATCCGGCGAATGCAGTCGCATGACGTTCAGTGCGTTAAGCTGCGGGTAAGTTGCGGCGAACGCAGCCGGGATGATGGCGAAATATTTCGCCACGTCGTTGGCGATACTAAAGGTGGTCAGCGACCCGCGCGTCATCAGCATCTGTTTACCAATGTGCACCACTTCAATCAGCTTGGTGGGGTTAGAGTCGAGATCCACCATGTTGCCCGCTTCCTTCGCGGCCTGGGTCCCGGAGTTCATGGCGACCGCGACATCGGCCTGCGCCAGTGCCGGGGCGTCGTTGGTTCCGTCGCCGGTCATCGCCACCAAACGACCTTCCGCCTGATACTGACGGATCAGTGCCAGCTTGGCTTCCGGTGTCGCTTCGGCTAAAAAGTCATCCACTCCCGCCTCTGCGGCGATTGCTGCAGCAGTCAGGCGGTTGTCGCCGGTGATCATCACCGTTTTGATGCCCATTTTGCGCAGCTGAGCAAAACGTTCTTTAATCCCACCTTTGACAATATCTTTCAGGGCTATCACGCCCAGCACCCGTGGACCTTCAGCAACGACCAGTGGCGTCGCGCCAAGGCGAGCAACGTTTTCGACTTTCTGCTCCACATCGGCAGGGAAGTGGCCGCCGTTAGCTTCGACGTGACGACGAATAGCATCTACGGAGCCTTTGCGGATCATTCGGTTGTCGATGTTGATACCGCTCATCCGACTCTGCGCGGTAAACGGCACAAAAGTGGCATGGAGCGACTGTACGTCACGAATGCGCAGGTTAAAACGCTGTTTAGCCAGGACAACGATGCTGCGGCCTTCCGGCGTTTCGTCGGCCAGTGATGAAAGCTGTGCTGCGTCGGCCAGTGTTTTTTCGTCCACGCCCTGGGCGGGCAGAAAATCAGAGGCCTGACGGTTACCCAGCGTGATGGTACCGGTTTTATCCAACAGCAGGACATCGACGTCGCCGGCCGCTTCTACCGCACGTCCGCTGGTGGCGATAACGTTCGCACCCAGCATGCGGCTCATCCCGGCGACGCCAATCGCGGAGAGCAGTCCACCGATCGTGGTGGGGATCAGACAGACCAGCAGGGCAACCAGTACCGTGATGCTGACCGCACTGCCGCCCCAGGCAGAGAACGGCCACAGCGTGGCGGTGGCCAGCAGAAAGACGATAGTCAGGGCAATCAGCAGGATCGTCAGCGCAATTTCATTTGGCGTTTTACGTCGCTGTGCGCCTTCGACCATGGCAATCATTCGATCGAGGAACGTTTCTCCGGGGTTGACGCTACACGCGATCACCAGCCAGTCGGAGAGGATGCGTGTCCCGCCGGTGACGGAGGCAAAATCACCACCGGATTCACGGATTACTGGCGCGGATTCACCGGTAATGGCGCTTTCATCCACCGAGGCGCCGCCTTCGATAACTTCGCCGTCACAAGGGATAATATCGCCAGCTTCCACCAGCACGATATCCCCTTTGCGTAACTCTTCGGCTGGCACGTGATCCATTGGCGCGCCATATTTTGGTTCACGAAGTTTGCGGGCAAAGGCGGTTTTTTTGACTCCTTTCAGGCTGTTGGCCTGCGCTTTACTACGCCCTTCAGCCAGCGCTTCCGCAAAGTTAGCGAACAGAACGGTCACCCACAGCCAGAGGCTTATCGCGCCGGTAAACAGTGGATTACCTGACATATGGCCTGTCGCCATCGCTACCGTTAACAGGGTGGTCAGCAGACTGCCCAGCCAGACGATAAACATCACCGGGTTACGCCACTGAGTATGTGGACTTAATTTTTTCACTGCGTCCATTAGCGCTTGTGCGACCAGAGAAGGTTCGAACAGCGCCAGTTGCTTGCGACTCATAGTCATGTGCTCCGCATCACTCAACGTAAAGAGAGGTATTCTGCTACCGGGCCAAGCGCCAGCGCAGGAACAAAGGTGAGGGCGCCAACCAGCAACACCGTACCGATCAACAATCCAACAAACAGCGCACCGTGGGTGGGTAGCGTGCCGGGACTTGCGGGTTGACTCTTTTTACCGACAAGTGAACCGGCAATCGCCATCACCGGGATAATGACGCCGAAGCGGCCGAAAAACATGCACGCGGCCAGCAGGCTGTTCCAGAATGGGCTGTTGGCACTTAATCCGGCAAAAGCGCTCCCGTTGTTATTGGCGGCAGACGAGACCGCGTACAGCACCTCGCTAAAACCATGCGGCCCAGGATTGAGCATGGCGCTACGCCCGGCATCGCTCATCATGGCTATCGCGGTCCCAAGCAGCACCAACGCAGGGGTAACCAGAATCGCCAGCGCAGTCATTTTCATTTCGCGGACATCGATTTTTTTACCCAGATATTCCGGAGTGCGGCCAATCATCAGTCCGGCAATAAAGACCGCCAGCAGTACGAACAGCAGCATGCCGTACAACCCTGCCCCCACACCGCCGAACACCACTTCGCCAATCTGCATCAACCACATCGGTACCATGCCGCCCAGCGCAGTGAAGGAGTCGTGCATAGCAATAACTGCGCCACAGGATGCGGCCGTCGTGACGACCGCAAACAGGCTACTGACCAGCACGCCAAAGCGGCTCTCTTTACCTTCCATATTAATATTGCTATCTGCGCCAAACGCCATCAGATGCGGGTTACCCTGCACTTCGGCCCACATCACAACCGCCACGCAAACGACAAAAATAAGCGACATAGCCCAGAGCAGAGTGCGTCCCTGTCGGCGATCGCCCACGACGTCGCCGAAGGCGAAGCACAGCGCCGTGGGAATTAAGAAGATTGCCAGCATCTGTACCATGTTGGTCAGCGCGGTTGGGTTTTCAAACGGATGTGAGGAGTTGGCATTAAAAAAGCCGCCGCCGTTGGTACCGAGCATCTTAATGGCCTCTTGTGAGGCGACAGGTCCCATCGGCAGCAGTTGTTTTGCCCCTTCAAGCGTGGTAATCGCCTGATAAGGCAGCAGGTTTTGCAGCGCACCTTGCTGGATGAAAAACAGCGCGATGAGCAGAGAAATCGGCAGTAATATCCACAGCGTAATGCGGATCAGGTCCACCCAGGCATTCCCCAGCGTGTTCATACTTTGTCGCGTAAAGGCGCGAGCCAGGGCAAAGATCACCGCAATACCTGTCGCCGCAGACAGGAGATTCTGCACGGTCAGGCCGGCCATCTGGCTGAAGTAGCTTAACGTGGTTTCACCCGCATAGGACTGCCAGTTGGTGTTGGTTACAAAACTAACAGCGGTATTGAGCGCGAGATCCCACGATAGCCCTGGCAACTGTTGCGGATTCAGCGGCAGCAGGTTTTGCGCCATCAACATCGCAAACAGTATCAGCAGACCGAGGATATTCAGTGCGAGGATCGCCAGCAAATAGTGCAGCCAGGTCATTTCCTGCTGCGAAATACCCAGCCCACGCCACAGCACACGCTCAACGCCTGCAAGGCCGGGTAAGGATGTGTTGTTGATAAGACGTGCCAGCCCAAAGCCCAGCGGCCTAGCGATAACAAACAGCACCAGCAGGAAACTGGCGATGAGTAAAAATCCTTGCGCTGCCATCAGAACGCCTCCGCATTAATCAAGGCATACACCAATAACCCAGTAACAAAAAGACCAGCACAATGCCGGTTATCACGCCTGCACTCACAGTGCACCTCCAGTGGCATAAATGTGATAACCAGAGCGTAGGTTTTTGGTTGCAAAGATTTCGCAAAAATCTGCAGGCGGGGTGTAAAAAAAGTATAAAAATGGCAAAGACCATTATTTAACTAATGGTTAGTATTAATTTAACTTTTATGTAACTTACTTACAGATTTAGGTTAAACGGAGCATCAATAGATAAAAATAAGTGGTCGGATGAGTAGTAAAATTACGCACAAGGCGGTATTATTTTCACCAGTTAACCAAGTTTATTTTTCCGGTGCGATTCACCGAACAGATATATGGGAGAGGATTATGGACTTTTATAAAGAATATCCAGCACACATTGTTTTCTTGCGCCGTACCTTTGCCGTAGTGGCTGGTGTTCTGGCGCTGCCGGTCATGCTGTTCTGGAAAGACCGTGCCCGTTTTTACAGCTACCTGCATCGCGTCTGGTCGAAAACCAGTGATAAGCCGGTGTGGATGGAGCAGGCTGAAAAAGCCACCTGCGATTTCTACTAAGTTACCGTTCAGGCTCAAAAAAACCGCCAACAGTAATGTGTAATGCTGTTCAGTTAACATTTCAGTTTCAGAAAGCATCAACATGTGTTGGCGGGGTAATGAACATGCTCTCTCAGAGAAAGGATTCCGTTCACCTCATGTTCATCGCTTCTCTGTACACTGAACGCCAGTGAACGTGTTAAGGGTGCTATCGCCGCACCCTTAACAATCCCGGCTCCCGGCAGGAAAATTGTTGCTGCGCAATCCCCTCCGCTTATTCCTCCAGGCTACCGGGCCGGGCGCGATGCAACATCCCTGTCACACGCACCCTGAACCCGCATCCCTGCGGGGTCTCCCGGCCTTACGGAAACACGTCGGCAATTTTCAGCCGGACCCGCCACGCCTGACCACCTGTATTTTTATTTGAACATGTTTGAACAGCAAAACAGACTTAACTGAAAATCAGAGAGTTGAAGCGATGTCTCCGGTCCGGCTGAAAATCGATGAGGTGTTGACGGCTGACCGGGGCTGCCCGCAGGGATGCGGGCAGAGGGGACGGCCTGCAGGGACGCAGGCTCGGCCCCGACCCGACAGGCAGACGGCATAAGACGAATGAATCGCGTAGCGACGATTTTCCTGCCGGGAGCCTGGGATGCAAGGGAGGCGGCGGTGAGCCTCCCTTGCACGTTCACGTGTATAGCGATATCAGAGAAGCGATGAACATAAGGTGAACGGAAACTTATTCAGAGTAAAACGTTCTCCAGACATGCTTAACTGACAGGCATTACAACAGTAATGTGGCGGTTTTTTTATACGTCGCAGTCTACACTTACCTGTGTAACGGATAAGGAGTGGCGATGAGCAAGAGAGTTCCTGTTGGTGTCCGCGCCTGTCTGACCACAGAAGCGAACGATAAATTTCTGTTTGATGAGAATACGCTGGTACGTATTTATGCCTTGCATGAATTGTACCGACTGCGCCAGAGCGGGTTATCACGTGGCGCATTGATTGATTTTCACACCCGTTACAAGCTGGTGTTACTGGCACACTCCCAACCGGAGTATCGTGAGCTCGGCCCTTTTGTTGCCGCAATCCACGAATGGGCAAGCCTCGATGCTTTTTATACGGAGTACCGTTTGCGGTTGATTCATCTGCTGTTTAATAACGCGACCCGACGCAACCATACTAATGTCCTGATGCATGTGCAGGGCTATTTCCGTAACCAGCTCAATCTTCGTCAACGTCAGGAACTGACCTCAATAATCGATAACTATCGACGTGAGATGCAGCCGCTGCTTGCGCCATTGATGCTCCTCCAACACTATATGACGGAACACCCGAACAGCTGGTTGTCCGGGCAACGTTACTTTGAACTCTGGCCTGCGATTCTGCGTTTACACGGCAAAGCTTAATTTTTATTCGGGAGTTTTATGACCACTCATCTGGTCTGGTTTCGGCGCGATTTACGTCTGCATGACAATCTTGCGCTGGCAGCGGCATGTCGGGATCGTTCGGCACGGATATTGGCGTTATATATTGCCACGCCGGCACAATGGAAAGCGCATGATATGTCACCGCGTCAGGCGGCGTTTGTCGGTAAGCAGTTGAATGCGCTGCAAACGGCGCTGGCAGAAAAAGGCATCCCGCTGCTGGTTTATGACGTCGGGGATTTCACCGCCAGCGTGGAGATAGTCAAAAATGTCTGCGCACAGCATGACGTTAGCCGACTGTTTTATAACTATCAGTACGAAATTAACGAACGCCAGCGCGATGCTCAGGTAGAAAAATCATTACCGCAGGTGCTGTGTGAGGGCTTTGACGATAGCGTAATCCTGGCGCCGGGCGCGGTAATGACCGGGAATCATGAGATGTATAAAGTCTTTACGCCGTTTAAAAATGCCTGGCTGAAGCGGTTAAAAGACAGTATCCCGGAGTGTGTTGCGGCACCAAAAGCCCGCGAAAGCGGCGCAATTCCCTCCCCATCAACGCCAGTTACGCTCAACTATCCGCAGCAGGATTTTGATGTGGCGCTTTTCCCGGTAGAAGAAAAATCGGTTATCGCGCAATTACGTCAGTTTTGCCAGCAGGGCGCGGCGGAATACGAGCAACAACGTGATTTTCCGGCAAACGAAGGTACCAGTCGGTTGTCGGCAAGCCTTGCCACCGGCGGGTTATCGCCGCGCCAGTGTCTGCACCGTTTGTTAGTCGAGCAGCCTCAGGCGCTAGAGGGAGGCGCCGGGAGCGTTTGGTTAAACGAGCTCATCTGGCGTGAATTTTACCGCCATCTACTGACGTACTATCCCGCACTGTGTCGGTATCAGCCCTTTATTCGCTGGACCGATCGTGTGCAATGGCAAAATAACGTGACGCATTTTCAGGCCTGGCAGACGGGGAATACCGGGTATCCAATCGTCGATGCGGCGATGCGTCAGCTCAACGGCACGGGGTGGATGCATAATCGATTACGCATGATTACGGCCAGTTTTTTGGTGAAAGACCTGCTGATCGACTGGCGAAAGGGTGAGCAGTATTTCATGTCACAACTGATCGACGGCGATCTGGCGGCGAATAATGGTGGCTGGCAGTGGGCTGCTTCTACCGGAACGGATGCTGCGCCGTATTTCCGTATTTTTAATCCCACCACTCAGGGGGAGAAATTCGACCGTGACGGTGATTTTATCCGCCAATGGGTACCGGAATTACGCGATGTGCCGGGAAACGCTATTCACGAACCGTGGAGGTGGGCGGAGAAAATGCAGGTGACACTCAATTATCCTCGTCCGATTGTCGATCATAAGCAGGCAAGGTTAGCCACGCTGGCTGCCTATGAGGCCGCGCGTAAGGCGTGAGGGTAGCAGATTTCTGTGTAATGCCTTCCAGCAGAATGAATGTGTTGCAGTCGTACACATTTAGCGCTGAAGGGGGCGCGCAAGTCTGCTAATGGCTGGATGTGCGGGGGGCTCCCCGGGCAGTAAAGTTCCGTTATCTTCTTTTCAGGTGACGGAACACGATGATAACGCCGACGACTTCCACACCGCATGATGCGGTATTTAAAACGTTTTTATACCATCCCGAAACTGCGCGGGATTTCCTCGACATACATCATTCACTATGCTGGTTGGATACGTTCGCCGATCCTGTGGCGGCCCGGCAACTTTATGCCAACACATTTCCGCTGGTGGATATCACGGTGGTGCCGGATGACGAAATCATGGCGCACAGGCGAATGGCGTTGTTGGAACTGATGCAAAAGCATATCCGCCAGCGGGATTTGATAGGGTTGGTAGAACAGCTGGCCTCACTGCTCCTTACTGGATGTGCTAATGACACGCAACTCCAGGCGATGTTTAATTACATTCTGCAATCCGGTGATGAATCTCGCTTCAATGAGTTTTTGCAAGAGATGGCGCAACGGATCCCCCAACACAAGGAGAGGCTGATGACTATTGCAGAACGGTTACGGTTAGATGGATTACAGGAAGGATTACAACAGGGGTTACAACAAGGTAAACACGAAGCCGCTTTGCGTATAGCGCAAACTATGCTGGCGCAGGGAATAGATCGCGAAATGGTGTTACTGGTTACAGGTCTGTCTGAAGAGGATTTAGCGGCAAATAATTCGTAACCTGCGGATAAATAACGGGCCCGAGTGATATTACATCGTCGGGCCCGTAAACTCAGGACTCTACCGCGAGAGGACGGTTTTTAAATTTGAGTGATTGATATAACCAAATCAACAGCACCAGCGCCACACAGGCCAGCGCGCCCCAGGTAATTTCGCTAAAGACATCAATATAGGCGTTGATGGAATAGTTGATGGCACCGGAAGCATCAAACGCGCCCTGTGATGTCTGGTCAGCAATCACGCCTGCCAGGTAGTTGGCAATGGCCCCGGAAAGCAGCATATAGATGCCGGTTAATACGCCGGTTACCCCTGGGATCTCTATGCGTGTAATTTGTGACATGGCGACAGGGTCGATAAACAGCTCGGCGAATCCCATAACGGCCAGCCCTAAAACCATCAGCGGCATGGAGGAGTGCCCATATGCCGCGGACCAGCGGGCGCTTAAGGTCAGAATACAGAAACCAGCACTCATTAACCCCAGACCGAGAGCAAACTTACCCCAGATACGAACGGTACGATTGCCACTCACGCTTTCTTTGACCACCCAGGCCAGCACGATGCCGCACAACATGACGGCGAAGGCGTTTACCGACTGGAACATAGCAGTAGGGACTGAATATCCCATCACGTCGCGATTAACAAAGCGGTCGATATACAAGCTGATGGAGCTACCACCCTGCTGTGCAAAGGCCCAGAACAACAAGCTGAAGAAGGTCAGCGTGACGATAAGCCCCAGCTCTTTACGCTGTTTCTGCGTTTGTGCCTGACGGTAGATTTTTGCCAGAACCGCCAAACCAATGACGGTGGCGACAATCAGCGCGTACACGGACCACTCTTTCCAGAACAGGACAGTAATTAAAAGTGGTGCGGCGACCAGCAGAACCAGCAGCCAGGCCCAGTTCGGCAGAATGAACGATTTGGCACACAGCACTGCTTTGTTGACGCCGGTGGTGTGAGCAAAATGACGATTCCCGCATAAGAAAATGACCAGCCCGGCCAGCATACCGATAGCGGCCAGCGCAAAGCCCATTGCCCAACTGTACTCTTCCTGCACGTAGCCGCAGGCGATAGGGGCAATAATTGAACCAATGTTACCGGCGGCATAGAGCAGAGAGAATCCGCCGTCACGGCGCGGATCTTCTGGTTTATACAATTCACCCAGCAGGCAACTGATGTTGGATTTAAACAAACCGTAGCCACAGACAATAATGGCCAGAGATAAGTAGAGAAACGCCGGAGCCATTTCACTGGCGCCCAGGACCAGATGTCCCACTGCCATCAGAAATGCGCCAATCATTACCGCCATACGGTTACCGAGCACTTTATCCGCCAGGTATCCTCCGAGAATCGGCGTGACATACACCAGCGAACAGTAAGCACTGAACAGTTCATACGCGTGATTATCGTTGTACTTAAGCTGGTTAGTGAGATACAGGATCAGCAGTGCACGCATGCCATAAAAACTGAAGTATTCCCAAATTTGCAGCGCGACGACGTAATAAATCGCGCGCGGCTGAGATGCTTGTTTATTCATTATTTTCTCGAAGTAAATGCCTCACGACGGAAGGAACGTGCCGTGTGAGTGTGTTTCCTTAAAGTTGTAACTTTGATACAGATCTGATTATTTTTGCAATATGCTGTCTGATTGCATAAATATACATGAATACGATCTCGTGGTGGTAAGCAATTTACGTTTACAGGCCGCGTGATTGTTTCTTGATGTGTCAGCGAAATGGCTATCGACGAACGGAGGTGAGGACGCTATTTTAACTGAAGCTGTGTTGCTGATTGAGCAGGCAGAATTTATGACAACGAGGACGATGATGAAAAACACCGAGCTGGAACAACTGATTAACGACAAGCTGAACAGCGCAGCCATAAGCGACTATGCACCGAATGGTTTGCAGGTTGAGGGCAAAGAAACGGTGCAAAAAATCGTGACCGGCGTAACCGCAAGCCAGGCATTACTGGATGAATCTGTTCGCCTTGGGGCCGATGCGGTCATCGTTCATCATGGTTATTTCTGGAAGGGCGAATCTCCGGTTATTCGCGGCATGAAGCGCCGGCGTCTGAAAACGCTGCTGGAAAATGACATCAACCTGTATGGCTGGCATCTGCCGTTGGATGCCCACCCAGAACTGGGGAATAACGCGCAGCTGGCCGCGCTGTTGGGCATCACGGTGATGGGGGAGATAGAGCCTCTGGTACCGTGGGGGGAACTCTCCATGCCGGTTCCTGGGCTGGAACTGGCATCCTGGATTGAAGCGCGTCTGGGACGTAAACCGTTATGGTGTGGCGATACCGGGCCTGAAAACGTTCAGCGTGTTGCCTGGTGTACGGGGGGCGGTCAAAGTTTCATTGATAGCGCGGCCCGCTTTGGTGTTGATGCCTTTATTACCGGGGAAGTTTCTGAACAAACCATTCACTCTGCCCGCGAGCAGGGACTGCATTTCTATGCTGCTGGTCACCATGCTACCGAACGCGGCGGTATTCGTGCCCTGAGCGAATGGCTGAATGAAAACACCGATCTGGATGTGACGTTCGTCGACATCCCTAACCCAGCCTGATAAAGAGGGACGAAAGTGCAGCGAGCGCGTTGTTATCTGTTAGGTGAAACCGCGGTGGTTCTGGAGCTGGAACCACCGATTACGCTGGCAACTCAGAAACGCATCTGGCGTCTGGCCCAGCGTCTGGCTGATGCTCCGAATGTACTTGAAGCCATTCCGGGAATGAACAATATCACGGTGATCCTGAATTCCCCGCAGACGCTGGCGCTGGATGCAATTGAACGCCTGCAACGTTGGTGGGAAGAGAGCGAGGCGATGGAGCCGGATTCGCGCTTTGTCGAAATCCCCGTTATCTATGGCGGCGAATATGGTCCCGATCTGGCCGATGTCGCCCGGCACAGTGGTTTGAGCGACAAGCAGGTCGTTGAATTGCATGCGTCAGTTGATTATGTCGTCTGGTTTTTAGGGTTTCAGCCAGGATTTCCCTATCTTGGGAGCTTGCCGGAACCATTGCATACGCCAAGACGAGCCGAACCGCGCTTACTTGTTCCGGCAGGGTCGGTGGGGATCGGCGGTTCACAAACCGGTATCTACCCGATTGCAACGCCCGGCGGGTGGCAACTGATAGGACGTACCGCCGTTAAGCTTTTTGTTCCGCAACGTGAGGAGCCGATCCTGTTACGGGCTGGAGATACTGTACGTTTTGTCCCGCAGAAGGAGGGCGTATGTTAAACATCATTCGTGCTGGCCTGTACACCTCCGTACAGGATGGGGGGCGTCATGGCTTTCGTCAGTCAGGGATAAGCCACTGCGGCGCGCTGGATAAACCGGCGCTGAACGTCGCCAACCTGCTGGTGGGTAATGATGCGAATGCCGCAGCGCTGGAAATCACGCTGGGGCAACTGGTGGTGGAGTTTGACGCGGATGGTTGGTTTGCCTTGACCGGCGCGGGATGCGAAGCGCATTTGGATCGTACTCCGGTATGGAGCGGTTGGCGGTTGCCAGTTAAAGCCGGACAACGCCTGTCATTAAAACACCCGCATCATGGTATGCGCAGTTACCTGGCGGTGGCGGGCGGTATTGATGTTCCCGACGTTATGGGATCGCGCAGTACCGATTTGAAAGTCGGTATTGGCGGGTTTGAAGGACGTTTGTTACGCGATGGCGATAAGTTGGCAATTGGCGTTTCAACACGACAATTTAATGGCCCACAAGGGGTAAAGCAGTTGATGTGGGGCAACCACATTCGTGCGTTACCTGGACCCGAATATCAGGAATTTGACGAGGCATCGCAGGCATCGTTCTGGCGCTCGCCGTGGCGACTGAGCCCACAGAGTAACCGTATGGGGTATCGCCTGCAGGGGCAGCCACTGACACGCACGACAGACCGCGAGATGTTGTCACACGGTTTGCTTCCCGGGGTGGTACAGGTCCCGCATAACGGGCAGCCAATTGTACTGATGAACGATGCCCAGACCACGGGCGGATATCCGCGTATCGCCTGTATCATCGAGGCGGATATGTATCACCTTGCGCAGATCCCCCTTGGGCAACCGATTCACTTTGTTCAGTGCTCGCTGGAAGAGGCGTTGAAGGCGCGTCACGATCAGCAGCGCTATCTGGAACAGCTAACATGGCGACTTAACGATGAAAATTGATTTGAATGCCGACCTCGGCGAAGGCTGTGCGAACGACGCGACACTGCTTCAGCTGGTGTCATCGGCCAATATCGCCTGTGGATTTCATGCCGGAGACGCACAAACCATGCTGGCAAGTGTGCGGGAAGCGCTGAAAAACGGCGTGGCCGTGGGGGCACACCCTGGCTTTCCGGACCGGGAAAATTTTGGTCGTAGTGCTATGAATCTGCCTGCCGAAACGGTTTATGCGCAAACGCTGTATCAAATTGGTGCACTGGCAGTCATTACCCGCGCAGAAGGGGGCGTGATGCGCCACGTGAAACCGCACGGCATGCTCTATAACCAGGCCGCAAAAGAGCCTGTGCTAGCCGATGCGATAGCCAGAGCGGTTTATGCCTGCGATCCGTCATTGATACTGGTAGGGCTGGCGGGGAGCGAATTGATCCGTGCCGGTGAACATTATGGCCTGGCGACGCGTCAGGAGGTTTTTGCCGATAGGGGGTATCAGGCTGATGGTAGTCTGGTTCCGCGTAGTCAGCCAGGTGCACTGATCGAAGACGAAGAGCAGGCGCTGGCGCAAACGTTAGAAATGGTGCAGTCCGGGAGAGTAAAAAGTCAGAGTGGAACATGGGCAAACGTAACCGCGCAGACGGTATGCATTCACGGGGATGGTGAGCACGCACTCGCTTTTGCCCGCCGTTTGCGCAGCGCGTTCGGTGCCTGCAATATTCAAATTAGCGCATAAGTTTTTTAATACAAAACAATAATATACAACACAACAACATAAGGGATTTAATTATGGGAGAGGCTATTTCTCTCTGGCCATTGACGGGGATCGCCGTCATTGTGGTTGGATTTCTTTTACGCTTTAACCCGGTATTGGTGGTTATCGTTGCCGGGATCGTCACCGGGCTGGCAGCGCATATGCCAATCGCCACTATTCTCGAAAAGCTGGGTGAAGGCTTTCTCAACACCCGCAACCTGCCGTTTATCCTGCTGATTCCGCTGGCAGTCATTGGTCTGCTGGAACGTCACGGACTGAAAGAGCGCGCCCAGGCGTGGATCGCGAAAATCCGCAGCGCCACCAGTGGTCGTCTGCTCATTGTCTATCTGTTTATTCGTGAAGCGACCGCCGCGCTGGGCTTGACCAGCCTGGGTGGGCATCCTCAGATGGTACGCCCGTTATTAGCCCCGATGGCTGAAGGGGCTGCGGAGAAAAACCACGGTGAATTGCCGGGGGCCGTACGTTATCGCCTGCGTGCAATGTCTGCGGCGACTGACAACGTTGGTCTATTTTTCGGCGAAGACATCTTCGTTGCCTTTGGGGCGATCATTTTCATGCACAACTTTATGCTGGAGTCCGGTGGGATCCAGACCGAACCGCTGCATATCGCTTTGTGGGGTATCCCAACGGCAATTTGCGCCTTCTTGATCCACGGTACGCGCTTGTGGCGTCTGGATAACTATCTGCAGCGTGAGGTGGCGAAAGCCAATGCGGCAGCGAAAGGAGCAGCGCAATGAATTTTCAGCAAAGCTATCTCTACTGGCTGGCGGGTGCGGTACTGTTGATTGTGGCGGTGATGTCCTGGCAGGACAAAGCGAACCCGCGTCGCTTAACCACAGGCTTGTTTTGGGGGCTGTATGGTGTGCTGTTCCTGCTGGGCGACTGGACGTACTCACTGTTTGGCGACAAACGTACGGTACATATCGCGGTCGGTATTGCGGTGGTCATACTGGCGCTGATTGCCGGGTTTGGTGGTGTGAAACTGGGAAGTTACCATCAACGCACCCAGCAGCAGCGTGAAGAAAGCGCCAGTCGACTGGGTAATCGCCTGTTTTTTCCGGCGCTGGCTATTCCGGTGGTGACCGTTATCGGTGTACTGATGTTTAACCATATTCCGGGTTTGCAGGATGCGCTGTTTGGGCCGGGGAATCACGCCACGCTGGTCACGCTCTTTTCTATGACGGCAGGCTCGCTGATTGGCCTGGCAATGGCGATAAAAATGACCCATGAGCGCGTCCACCAGCCCATTCAGGAAGCCCGTCGTCTGCTTGACTCCATCGGCTGGGCGTTCATCCTGCCGCAAATTCTGGCAACGCTCGGGTTGCTGTTTACGGCGGCAGGGGTGGGCAGTGGTATATCGTATCTGACCCAGGAATACCTCGCGGTAGATAGCCGCTTTATCGCCGTGGCGGTGTACACCATCGGTATGGCGCTGTTGACGATGGTCATGGGGAATGCATTTGCTGCTTTCCCGATTGTGACCGCCGGGATCGGTATTCCAATTCTTGTGTTGCAGCATGGTGGTAACCCCGCAGTGATGGCGGCCATTGGGATGTTCTCTGGTTATTGCGGAACCTTAATGACGCCGATGGCAGCGAACTTTAACATCGTGCCTGCAGCCCTGCTGGAGTTACCGGATAAAAACGCCGTGATTAAAGCGCAGGTGCCAACCGGCATACTGCTGTTGCTGGTTAACGTGTTCCTGATGTATTTCCTGATGTTCCTGTAAGGAGGAAGGATGAAAACGGTCTTAATCACCGGATTTGAACCCTTTGGCGGAGAGTCGGTTAACCCTTCCTGGGAAGTGGTCTCCGGGCTCGACAATGCTATCATCGCCGGATGCCGTGTCGTTGCGCGTCAGCTACCGTGTGTGTTTGGCGAGTCTCTAACCGTACTTAATGCCGCGATTGACGCGCTGTCACCGTCGTTGGTGCTGGCGGTGGGACAGGCAGGAGGTCGTACCGATATTACCGTTGAGCGAGTGGCGATCAACGTGGACGATGCGCGTATTGCGGATAACCACGGTCAGCAGCCCGTTGATGTGCCGATTGTCGCCGAGGGTCCGGCAGCATGGTTTAGCACGCTGCCAATCAAAGCGATGGTGATGGCCATGCGCAATGCGGGTATCCCAGCCTCCGTTTCCCAAACAGCAGGTACCTTTGTTTGTAATCATGTGATGTATGGCCTGCTGCATACGTTACGCGACACACCGGCAGTGAAGGGCGGTTTTATCCATATTCCTTATCTGCCACAACAGGCCGCCGCGCACCCCGGAGCGCCAAGTATGGCGAGCGAAACGGTGCGACGGGCGCTGGAAATTGCCATTGACACTGCATTGCAGGTGGACAGCGATATTGCCGTGACAGGCGGTGCAACACACTAACAAAGGACAGTATTATGCCTGAAGGCCCGGAGATCCGCCGCGCGGCGGATAACCTGGAGGCGGCAGTCAAAGGCAAACCCCTGACGGATGTCTGGTTTGCCTTTGAGCAGTTAAAACCGTATCAATCCCAACTCATCGGGCAGCGTGTTACCCAGCTTGAAACGCGGGGTAAAGCCTTGCTGACCCATTTTTCCAATGGCCTGACGCTATACAGCCACAATCAGCTTTACGGCGTGTGGCGAGTCGTCGATACCGGCAACATTCCGCAAACCACGCGGGTGCTGCGCGTCAGGCTGCAAACAGAGGATAAAACTATCCTGCTGTATAGCGCGTCTGATATCGAAATGCTGACGCCAGAGCAGCTCACCACCCATCCATTTCTGCAACGGGTTGGACCGGACGTCCTTGATTTGCGTTTAACCCCCGCAGAGGTAAAAACGCGTCTGCTGTCACCCCGTTTTCGCAATCGTCAGTTTTCCGGTCTGTTGCTGGATCAGGCGTTTCTGGCGGGGTTAGGTAACTATCTACGGGTAGAAATTCTCTGGCAGGTGGGGTTGACCGGGCAACATAAAGCGTCACAGCTTAGCGATGAACAGTTGGATACGCTGGCGCAAGCGCTGCTTGATATTCCTCGTCTGTCGTATAACACGCGTGGCCAGGTTGATGACAATAAGCACCACGGCGCGCTGTTTCGCTTTAAGGTTTTTCACCGGGACGGCGAAGCCTGTGAGCGCTGTGGTGGAATCATCGAGAAAACGACACTTTCCTCACGCCCCTTTTACTGGTGTCCGGGCTGCCAGCATTAGGTGGGCTGTCTTGGCGCATGCGCTGAAATAAAACGCGCCACCGCCGGGCCGGTCAATAAGATACTGAACAGCCGCAGGGTTTGCATCGCCATGATGAGCGCCATATCGGCGTGGCTGCCTGCGGCAATTACCGCGACGGAATCCACCCCGCCAGGGCTGGTCGCCAGATAGGCGGTGAGAAAGTCGATTTGCATGTAATGCGCCAGACCCCAGGCCATAGCGGCACAAATCGCCATCAGTGAAAAAATAGACAATAAAATTTGTGGCAACGGACGCAGTGCCATCAAAAATATCTGCTTGTCAAAGCCCAGGCCTATTTGCCAGCCAATAGCCATATACGCCATTGCCAACAGCCATTCCGGCAGTTCAATGACCATCACACCGCCTGCGTTCAGCAATGCGCCTGCCAGCATGGGCAGCAACATCACGCCAGAGGGGATGCGCAGTAAGCGCCCGGCTATACCGGCAACGGCGGCCAGCAGTACGGTACTCAACAGATTAATACTCAGCGGCGGAAACCAGACGAGTTGCTGACCGACCGTTTGCGCCTGTTCGCCCATGACTAATCGGGTTACCAGCGCGGCCGCCCCGACCACCAACAGTACCCGCAGATACTGCATAAAGGCTACCAGGCGGATGTCAGCGCCATAATCCTGCGCCATCGCAACCATTGCGGCTGCCCCGCCAGGTGATGAACCCCACGCGCCGGTGTTCCCTGGTAAATTGCTGTAGCGAACCAGCAGCCAGCCGATGACCGCGCTGCTAATAAGCGTCGCCAGCAGGATGACAATCACCATCGTCCAGTGTGCTGCAAGCGTGGTTAAAATGGAGCCTGTGAGATTTTGCGCAATCATGCAGCCGAGAATAGCCTGAGCGGCAAGAAATGTGCAGCGAGGAGGGTGCAGGGAGATCCCGCGCATACTGAAAATGATACCGACGATCATCGAACCGAGCAGCAATGCGCCAGGAAGATGTATCAACAGAAAGAACAGGGAAAGAAGAAGTGACAGTAAAAACAGTAAACCCCACCGCAACACATGCATCCCATGCTCCTGCCTGAATGAAATTAAGTAACGCTCGATAAATCATAGAGAAAGTGCGACAAGAATAAAACTATGAGGGGCAATAAAAACCATAAGTTTGACAAATAACAATGTCAATATGTCTTCCGGGTAAGCATGAGCGCCATCCTGTAAGATAAGCTAACGCTTAATATCAGACTAAAAATCACGTTTGCCGTCGCTGGTGTACATATGAATGATATTTATATTGATGAGTTTAATTTATATATTGAATGAGTTTTTCTCTGCTGTCGTTTTATTAAATGATTAAGGTGTGCTAACACCTATTTAATAATAAAACTGGAGCACTTTTTGATATCTTTTTTACAGGCAGCATTTATCTTACAACAGTCCATAACAAGGACAATGTTAAACAGGCCTGGCGTACCGGAGGACTTGACGATACCGAATGCGAAGCTAAATGCAGGTTAACAGTGAGTTCAGAAGTACAGTCTGGCGTTTTGAACAGGGTTGTGCAGGAAAAATGACAACCGATAAATAGAGTCATGGGGAAATTATGCCAAGGGTCGATAAGGCTGCTGTTGTAGTCAACGCGTCTCTGGACCTTAACAGGAACGGTGATGCTAATGTGGCAAGGCTTCATGGTGTCAAAGAGCATCTGATAAACTTTTTCACTTTTGGGAAAATTCATGCGGGGGAAAAACGCGCTGCAGGTCTGATGGCGGTGTCCACAGGACTTGCTGCTGCTATAGAGGAAGCGCACATAACGCCGTCTGACGCCAGAAGATTGCTTTATACACCTTCTGGTAGTGTGGGTATTGAGTTTGCTGTTGGAAAGGAAGGGGGAGAACTGGCTGGACGTTACGCTCTGAACCTGCGCAGGTATAACGGGAAAATTGAGTTTAGTCTGTCTGACGCAAGAGGTGGACACGTGGCTACATTCCGTTGTACTGAAGATGAGATGGAGAAGGGCCTTGGAACGCTGATTACAGTCAACCTGCTACAGCGGATCGATCAGCGTCCAGGTGGGGGGGATCACCTGACTCAATTCATAAATACAGGTGATATTTATTTGGAAAATATAGATTTGTCTGGTGAAATTTTGACTGAAGCAAATTTGTCACATGCGTATTTGTCAGGTGCAATTTTGACCGGTACAGATTTGTCAGGTGCAATTTTGACCGAAGCAAATTTGTCATATGCGTATTTGCCAGGTGCAATTTTGACCGGTACAGATTTGTCGGGTGCAATTTTGACCGAAGCAAATTTGGCAGGTGTAGATTTGTCAGATGCAGATTTATTCAGTGCAATTTTGACCGAAGCAACTTTGACCGATACACATTTTGAAGGTGCAACTTTGACCAATGCGCATTTTGAAGGTGCAACTTTGGCCAATGCTCATTTTGAAGGTGCAACTTTGACCAATGCGCATTTTGAAGGTGCAACTTTGGCCAATGCGCATTTTGAAGGTGCAACTTTGACCGATGCACATTTTGAAGATGCAACTTTGACCAATGCTCATTTTGAAGGTGCAACTTTGACCGATGCAAACTTTTACGGTGCAATTTTGACCGGTAAAGATCTTACAGGCCAAACTTTGGCAGAACGCTTTTTGACCAATGCAGATGTGGCTCGTGTAATTTTGACCAATCAACATGTGAACGATGGCACATTGCTATTTGCAATTTTGACCGATAAATATTTGGAAGGTCCCGTTTTGTTACATGAAATACTAGCATCAAAAAATTGGTTAGGAGCAAATTTATCAGATATAGATATTGTCAGAACCATATCGGCATGGAACACGACTGTAAGTTTACCTCGAAAATCGCATTGACGAAGAGGGTTATTCCGCAGGTAGTCTGATGCGTCACGGCAGCAGCCCGCTGATTCGGTTTATCGGCCAGTCAGCGATAACATCAAGAAAATGGTGAAGGTAGCGTTCAGGTTCAACACCGTTCAGTTTGCACGTCCCAATCAGGCTGTACAGTAACGCACCTCGCCCATCGCCGTGATCCGACCCGATGTACATATGGGCCAGCTCAAGCGGAGGCCTGTCTGATCGCGGTGTCCACTGGACTTGCTGCTGCCATGAGAGGAATGACTCTGACTTGGAACTCTGATTATTGTCAGACTGCTACAGCAGATCGATAAGCGCCCAGGAGAGGGGGATCGCCTGTCAGGATTCATCACTACGGATGTCATTAATCAGGCACATGCAGATTTGTCCAATGCAACTTTGAAAAAATCAAATTTTTCAGGTGCAGATATTTTATATACAAATTTTGCAGGTGTGGATGTTTTACCCTGGCTCCACCGGCAAGAAAAATAACGTCATTCCTCTGAACTAAAAAAAATTGTTTCGATTTCCGACAAAGTGGTTTGACATTTGCCTCTCATGTCGACAGGAAGGGAGGCTTATTTTTATTAACGCTCAATGCCAGGTTTAAAATTGAGTTCGTCGCTGCGGGTATGTAGTTGAAGCATGTTAGCGATATTTGTATTGATGAGTAAAATTTAATATATATATTGAATGATTTTTATTAGCTACCACACTATTAAATGATTCAGACGTTCAAATCCTCGTTTAATAATAAAGCCTGAGCGCTTTTTGATATTTTTTTGAAAGGCAGCATGTATCCTACAACAGTCCATAACAAGGACAATGTTAAACAGGCCCGGCATACCGGAGGACTTAGCGATGCTGAGTGTTAAGTTAAATGCAGTTAACGGTGAGTTCGGAATACGGTCTGATGTTTTGAGCAGGGTTGTTCAGGATATATGACAACCGGTAAACAGAGTAATGAGGAAATTATGAAAAGAGTCGAAAAGGCAGCGAATTATATAAATGCGTCTCTGCACCTGAATCGGAACGATGATGCTAATGTGGCTAAGCATCATGGTGTCAAAGATCATCTGAATAACTTTTTCACATTTGGGAAAAAACATGCGGAGGAAAAACGAGTTGCAGGTCTGATGGCGGTGTCCACAGGACTAGCTGCTGTTCTGGCGGGAATGCAGATGACGCCGGAAAAAATCAAAACTGAGCTTGATACTGGTAATCAAATTGTGACCATTGATTTTACTGTTGGAGAGAGCGGGAAGAAACTGGCAGGAAGTTACCGTCTGAATCTGACCAGGTATGACGGGGGTATTAGGTTTAGTCTGTCTGACACAGACGATGTAAATAAAAATGCGTCTGAATTCAATTGTTCTGAAGAACAGTTGAATAAAGGCCTTGGAACTCTGATTACAGTCAACCTGTTACAGTATGTCGATCAGCATTTAGGATTTGTGGATCGGGATCGCCTGACTCAATTCCTAAATACGGGTCGCATTAATCTGGTAAATGTAAATTTTACCTATGTAATTTTGGCCGATGTATTTTTTGCCGGTGCTGATTTGTCAGGTGCAAATCTGAAAGATGCAGGATTGCACTGTGCTGATTTATCAGGTGCTGATTTGTCAGATGCTGATTTGTCAGATGCAGATCTGAAATGTGCAAATCTGGAATGTGCTGGTTTGTCAGGTGCTGATTTGTCAGATGCTCGTTTATCAGGTGCAAAGTTGTTCGGTGCTGGTTTATCCGGTGCTAATTTGTCACGTGTAATTTTGCACGGTGAAAATTTGGTAGGTGCAAAGTTGTTCGGTGCAAATTTGGGCGGTGCTGATTTATCAGGTACAAAGTTGTCCGGTGCTGATTTGTCTGGTGCTAATTTGTTCGGTGCTGATTTGTCAGGTGCTGATTTATCAGGTGCAAATTTTCACCGTGCTAATTTACGAGCTGCAAATCTGAAAGGTAATAATTTGTCAGGTGCTGATTTATCAGATGCTGATTTATCACATGCAAATCTGGAAGGTGTTGATTTATCAATTACAAATTTGATAGGTGCAAATCTGAGAGTTGCCAATTTGAAATATGCAGTGTTGGCAGGTGCAAATTTGTTCGATGCAATTTTGTTAAATGCAAATCTGGAAGGTGCAGATTTGACATATGCAGCGTTGGAAGGTGCAGATTTGACATATGCAGCGTTGGAAGGTGCAGATTTGACATATGCAACGTTGGAAGGCGCAACGTTGTCCCGTGCAACATTGGCAAAAGTAACTTTGTACGGAACAAATTTTCAGCGTGCAGATTTTTCAGGTGGTGTATTTTTGACAGATCAAGGTTGGAACGCCGCAGATTTGAGAGATGCAATTTTGCCAAAACCAGGTTTGCCAGGTGCAGATGAGTTACGTACAGCTAAATTTTCCAGCTAAAAAATGACGCCAGTCCCTTGGACTGAAAACGTTTTTGCCTGAGTTTCGACAATGCGGTTTGAACATTTGCCTCCCTTGCCGACAGGAAGGGAGGCTTGTTCTCAATTAACGCTTAATAGCAGACTTAAAATCGCGCTTGTCGTAGCCGGTATACAGCTGACGCGGACGGGCGATTTTCATGCCGTCAGTGTGCATTTCGTTCCAGTGTGCAATCCAGCCAACGGTACGCGCCATCGCGAAGATAACGGTGAACATGGAGGACGGGATGCCCATCGCTTTCAGGATGATGCCGGAGTAGAAGTCTACGTTCGGGTAGAGTTTCTTCTCGATGAAGTACGGGTCGTTGAGCGCAATGTGCTCAAGCTCCATTGCCACTTCCAGCAGGTCATCTTTGGTGCCGAGTTCTTTCAGCACTTCATGGCAGGTTTCACGCATCACGGTGGCGCGTGGGTCATAGTTTTTGTAAACACGGTGACCAAAGCCCATCAGGCGGAAAGAATCATTCTTGTCTTTCGCGCGGCGAACAAATTCCGGAATGTGTTTAACCGAGCTGATTTCTTCCAGCATTTTCAGCGCAGCTTCGTTGGCGCCGCCGTGTGCCGGTCCCCACAGGGAAGCAATACCGGCCGCGATGCAGGCAAACGGGTTCGCACCAGAAGAGCCTGCGGTACGTACGGTTGACGTTGAAGCGTTTTGTTCGTGGTCAGCATGCAGGATCAGAATACGATCCATGGCGCGTTCCAGAATGGGGTTTACTTCGTATTTTTCGCACGGCGTGGAGAACATCATGTTCAGGAAGTTACCGGCGTAAGACAAGTCATTGCGCGGGTAAACAAACGGCTGGCCGATGGAGTATTTGTAGCACATCGCGGCCATGGTCGGCATTTTGGACAGCAGACGGAAGGCGGCGATTTCACGATGGCGCGGATTATTGACATCCAGCGAATCGTGGTAGAACGCAGCCAGCGCCCCGGTAACACCGCACATGACGGCCATCGGGTGAGAGTCGCGGCGGAAACCGTGGAACAGACGGGTGATCTGCTCGTGGATCATGGTATGGCGAGTGACCGTGGTTTTGAACTCGTCGTACTCTTCCTGCGTCGGTTTTTCACCGTACAGCAGGATATAACACACTTCCAGATAGTTGGACTCGGTCGCCAACTGGTCAATCGGGAAGCCGCGATGCAGCAAAATACCTTCGTCACCGTCGATGAACGTAATTTTGGATTCGCAGGATGCGGTAGAGGTGAAACCTGGGTCAAAAGTAAACATGCCTTTTGAGCCAAGGCTACGAATATCAATAACGTCCTGACCGAGCGTGCCCTTCAGCACATCCAGTTCGATAGCAGCATCACCGTTTAGAGTGAGTTTTGCTTTAGTATCAGCCATTTACGGTCTCCTTAGCGCCTTATTGCTTAAGACTACTCAGGTGAGATCTGTTTCAACTCATCAATTAACCGTTACCACTTTGTTATTCGGCTCGCCGCTCTGCGAAGAGGAGAAAACCAGGGTACAGAGCAATGGGCGCTTGCAGGTAAATCAGTTAACTCATGGTGAATTAGCAACAAATCAACAACTTAGCAATCCGAATTATTAAACCTGTCTACACTAATAACTGTCCTGAAGGTATTGGTCAATACTTCCACACTGTTACATAACTAAATCTCCGGTGAAAGAGTGACCCCATAACTTTTACGCATTATATGCTTTTTCTGGTGTTGTTTGTAACAAGTTTGTTTAATGATTGTCAAATCAGATGATTAAAAATTAAAATAATGTTGTTATCGTGACCTATGTCACTGTTCGGGATAAAACCCGACAAACTATATGTAGGTTAATTGTAATGATTTTGTGAACGTCCTATACTGCCGCCAGGTCTCCGGAATACCCTGCAATCCCGAGCCAACCAGCGTTGTAACGTGTCGTTTTAGCAACTGGAAGCAGTGTTTTATATGACGCGTAGTTATAGTAAGGACGCTGTCTGACCCGCAAGCAGACCGGAGGAAGGAAATCCCGGCGTCTTTCAGACTACAGAAGTCTTTATCTTCTGTGCCCGAAGTCCAAAGGGAATAATAAGAACAGCATGTGGGCGTTATTCATGATAAGAAATGTGAAAAAACAAAGACCTGTCAATCTGGATCTGCAAACGATCCGATTCCCAATCACGGCGATAGCGTCCATTCTCCATCGCGTATCTGGAGTGATCACCTTCGTAGCGGTCGGGATCCTGTTGTGGTTATTGGGTACCAGCTTGTCCTCCCCTGAAGGTTTCCTCGCCGCGTCATCCATTATGAATAACTTCTTCGTGGAGTTAATTCTGTGGGGGATCCTGATTGCGCTGGCCTATCACGCCGTCATGGGCATTCGCCATCTGTTGATGGATTTTGGCTATATCGAAGAAACCCTCGAAGCAGGGACACGCTCCGCCAAAATTTGTTTCGTTATCATTGTCGTGCTTTCACTTCTTGCAGGAGTCCTCGTATGGTAAGCAACGCCTCCGCATTAGGACGCAACGGCGTACATGACTTCATTCTGGTCCGTGCTACCGCTATCGTTCTGACGTTATACATCATCTATATGGTCGGCTTCTTCGCCACCAGCGGCGAGCTGACGTTTGAAGTCTGGACCGGTTTCTTCTCATCGGCATTCACCAAAGTCTTCACCCTGCTGGCACTTTTCTCCATCTTGATTCATGCCTGGATTGGCATGTGGCAGGTGTTGACCGACTACGTTAAACCGCTGGCTGTACGCCTGATTCTGCAACTGGCCATTGTCGTTGCGCTGGTGGTTTACGTCATTTATGGATTTGTTGTGGTGTGGGGTGTGTAATGAAACTGCCAGTCAGAGAATTTGATGCTGTTGTGATTGGTGCCGGTGGCGCAGGTATGCGCGCGGCGCTGCAAATTTCCCAGAGCGGCCAGACCTGTGCGCTGCTCTCCAAAGTCTTCCCGACCCGTTCCCATACCGTATCCGCGCAGGGTGGCATCACCGTGGCGCTTGGTAATACCCATGAAGATAACTGGGAATGGCACATGTACGACACCGTTAAAGGGTCGGACTACATTGGTGACCAGGACGCGATTGAATATATGTGTAAAACCGGTCCGGAAGCGATTCTGGAGCTGGACCACATGGGGCTGCCGTTCTCGCGTCTCGACGATGGCACCATTTATCAACGTCCGTTTGGCGGCCAGTCGAAGAACTTCGGCGGTGAACAGGCGGCACGTACCGCCGCGGCGGCTGACCGTACCGGTCACGCGCTGTTGCACACGCTGTATCAGCAAAACCTGAAAAACCACACCACGATTTTCTCCGAGTGGTATGCGTTAGATCTGGTGAAAAATGCTGATGGCGCAGTTGTCGGTTGTACCGCACTGTGTATCGAAACCGGTGAAGTGGTTTACTTCAAAGCCCGCGCCACCGTGCTGGCGACCGGCGGTGCTGGCCGTATTTACCAGTCAACAACTAACGCCCACATCAACACCGGTGATGGCGTAGGTATGGCAATCCGTGCCGGTGTTCCGGTGCAGGATATGGAAATGTGGCAGTTCCACCCAACCGGTATCGCCGGCGCGGGCGTGTTGGTCACAGAAGGCTGCCGTGGTGAAGGCGGTTACCTGCTGAATAAACACGGCGAGCGCTTCATGGAGCGTTATGCCCCGAATGCGAAAGACCTGGCGGGTCGTGACGTGGTAGCGCGCTCCATTATGATCGAAATCCGTGAAGGTCGCGGCTGTGACGGCCCATGGGGTCCGCACGCTAAACTGAAACTCGACCACCTCGGTAAAGAAGTACTGGAATCCCGTCTGCCGGGCATTCTCGAACTGTCCCGTACCTTTGCTCACGTTGACCCGGTCAAAGAGCCAATCCCGGTTATCCCAACCTGCCACTATATGATGGGCGGTATTCCGACCAAAGTTACTGGCCAGGCGCTGACCGTGAACGAGCAGGGCGAAGATGTGGTGATTCCTGGGCTGTTTGCCGTCGGCGAAATCGCCTGCGTATCGGTTCACGGCGCCAACCGTCTGGGCGGCAACTCGCTGCTGGACCTGGTCGTATTTGGTCGTGCGGTTGGTCTGCACCTGCAGGAATCTATCGCTGAGCAGGGTGACCTGCTGGATGCGACCGAAGATGAAATCGACGCTTCTCTGGCGCGTCTGAACCGCTGGAACGGTAACCGTAACGGTGAAGACCCGGTGGCGATTCGCAAAGCGCTGCAGGAATGTATGCAGCATAACTTCTCGGTATTCCGCGAAGGTGACGCGATGGCGAAAGGTCTTGAAGAGCTGAAAGCGATTCGCGAACGCCTGAAAAATGCCCGTCTGGACGATACCTCCAGCGAGTTCAACACCCAGCGCGTTGAGTGCCTGGAGTTGGATAACCTGATGGAGACCGCCTACGCCACTGCAGTATCTGCAAACTTCCGTACCGAAAGCCGTGGCGCGCATAGCCGCTTCGACTTCCCGGAACGTGATGATGAAAACTGGCTGTGCCATTCCCTGTATCTGCCAGAGTCGGAATCCATGACCCGACGTCAAGTCAACATGGAACCGAAACTGCGCCCGGCATTCCCGCCGAAGATTCGTACTTACTAATGCGGAGACAGGAAAATGAGACTCGAGTTTTCAATTTATCGCTATAACCCGGATGTTGATGATGCTCCGCACATGCAGGATTACACCCTGGAAGCGGAAGAAGGGCGCGACATGATGCTGCTGGATGCACTGATGCAGCTGAAAGAAAAAGATCCGTCGCTATCGTTCCGCCGTTCCTGCCGTGAAGGGGTCTGTGGCTCCGACGGCCTGAACATGAACGGTAAAAATGGTCTGGCCTGTATCACACCTATTTCTGCGCTGAATCAGCCGGGCAAGAAGATTGTCATTCGCCCGCTGCCGGGTTTACCGGTGGTGCGCGATTTGGTGGTAGACATGGGGCAATTCTACGCACAGTATGAGAAGATTAAACCTTACTTGTTGAATAATGGGAAAAATCCACCGGCTCGTGAGCATTTACAAATGCCAGAGCAGCGTGAGAAGCTCGATGGGCTGTATGAATGTATTTTGTGTGCATGCTGCTCAACATCTTGCCCATCATTCTGGTGGAACCCGGACAAGTTTATTGGTCCGGCAGGCCTGCTGGCAGCGTATCGCTTCTTAATTGATAGCCGCGATACCGAGACCGACAGCCGCCTGGACGGTTTGAGTGACGCTTTCAGCGTATTCCGCTGCCATAGCATCATGAACTGCGTCAGTGTTTGTCCTAAGGGACTGAACCCGACGCGCGCCATCGGCCATATTAAGTCGATGCTGCTCAAACGTAGTGCGTAAGTTGTTGTAGTGGTTGCCGGATGGCGACGTAAACGTCTTATCCGGCCTACGGGTTACGTACCTTGTAGGCCTGATAAGTGAAGCGCCATCAGGCAATATAAGTGCAGGAAACCTCTAAAAACTGCCACATTATTAGACAGTTTTTAAAGGTTCCTTAGCGGACGCAGAAAACACGACAGTCCGCAACAAGTGAACCCCGGCACGCACATCGGTGTGCGTGGTAGTATCCACGGCGAAGTAAGCATACAAATGCTTAAGGGATCACGATGCAGAACAGCGCTTTGAAAGCCTGGTTGGACTCTTCTTACCTCTCTGGTTCTAACCAGAGCTGGATAGAACAGCTCTATGAAGACTTCTTAACCGACCCTGACTCGGTAGATGCTAACTGGCGTTCGACGTTCCAGCAGTTACCTGGTACCGGAGTCAAACCGGATCAACTCCACTCAAAAACACGTGATTATTTCCGTCGACAGGCGTTGATTACCCCACGTTACTCTTCTTCTATTTCCGACCCTGATGCCAATGTGAAGCAGGTTAAAGTCCTGCAGCTCATTAACGCCTATCGTTTCCGCGGTCACCAGCATGCGAACCTCGATCCGCTGGGGCTGTGGCAACAAGAAAATGTGGCCGATCTGGACCCGTCTTTCCACGATCTGACCGACGCTGATTTTCAGGAAAGCTTTAACGTAGGTTCTTTTGCCGGCGGCAAAGACACCATGAAGCTGAGCGACCTGGTTGTTGCGCTGAAACAAACCTACTGCGGCCCAATTGGCGCCGAGTATATGCACATCACCAGCACCGAAGAAAAACGCTGGCTTCAACAGCGTATCGAGTCTGGACGTGCCGCGTTCAGTAGCGAAGAGAAGAAACGCTTCCTCAGTGAACTGACTGCAGCTGAAGGCCTGGAACGCTACCTGGGCGCGAAGTTCCCGGGCGCAAAACGCTTCTCGCTGGAAGGCGGTGATGCGTTAATCCCAATGCTTAAAGAGATGATCCGCCACGCCGGTAACAGCGGTACCCGTGAAGTGGTGCTGGGCATGGCGCACCGTGGTCGTCTGAACGTTCTGGTTAACGTACTGGGCAAACGCCCGCAGGAACTGTTCGACGAATTTGCGGGCAAACATAAAGAACACCTCGGCACCGGTGACGTGAAGTACCACATGGGCTTCTCGTCTGATATCGAAACCGAAGGCGGCCTGGTACACCTGGCGCTGGCGTTTAACCCGTCGCACCTGGAAATCGTTAGCCCGGTGGTTATCGGGTCGGTACGTGCGCGTCTGGACAGGCTGGATGAGCCGAGCAGCAATAAAGTATTGCCGATTACAATTCACGGTGATGCGGCAGTGACCGGACAGGGCGTGGTTCAGGAAACCCTGAACATGTCCAAAGCGCGTGGTTACGAAGTGGGCGGTACCGTTCGCATCGTTATCAACAACCAGGTAGGCTTCACCACCTCTAACCCGCTGGATGCGCGTTCTACACCGTACTGCACCGACATCGGTAAGATGGTTCAGGCGCCGATTTTCCACGTGAACGCGGATGATCCGGAAGCGGTTGCTTTCGTTACCCGTCTGGCGCTGGATTTCCGTAATACCTTTAAACGTGATGTCTTCATTGATCTGGTGTGCTACCGCCGTCACGGCCATAACGAAGCCGATGAGCCGAGCGCAACCCAGCCGTTGATGTATCAGAAAATCAAAAAGCATCCGACCCCGCGCAAAATCTACGCTGACAAGCTGGAAGCGGATAAAGTTGCCACGCTGGAAGATGCGACCGAAATGGTCAACCTCTATCGTGATGCGCTGGATGCGGGCGAATGCGTGGTGAAAGAGTGGCGCCCAATGAACATGCACTCCTTCACCTGGTCACCGTACCTCAACCACGAGTGGGATGAAAACTACCCTAGCAAGGTTGAAATGAAGCGTTTGCAGGAACTGGCCAAACGCATCAGCACCGTACCTGAAGCGGTTGAAATGCAGTCGCGTGTTGCCAAGATTTATGGCGATCGTCAGGCGATGGCCGCAGGCGAGAAGCTGTTTGACTGGGGTGGCGCAGAGAATCTGGCTTACGCCACGCTGGTTGACGAAGGCATTCCGGTACGTCTGTCGGGTGAAGACTCCGGCCGCGGTACTTTCTTCCACCGTCACGCGGTGATTCATAACCAGGCGAACGGTTCAACCTACACCCCGCTGCAGCATGTGCATAACGGACAGGGGACGTTCCGCGTATGGGACTCCGTACTGTCTGAAGAAGCGGTGCTGGCATTTGAATACGGTTATGCCACGGCTGAACCGCGTACGCTAACCATCTGGGAAGCGCAGTTCGGTGACTTCGCCAACGGCGCTCAGGTCGTTATCGACCAGTTCATCTCGTCCGGTGAGCAGAAATGGGGCCGCATGTGCGGTCTGGTGATGCTGCTGCCGCACGGCTACGAAGGCCAGGGGCCGGAGCACTCCTCTGCGCGTCTGGAACGTTATCTGCAACTTTGTGCTGAGCAAAACATGCAGGTTTGCGTTCCGTCTACGCCGGCACAGGTTTACCACATGCTGCGTCGTCAGGCGCTGCGCGGTATGCGTCGTCCGCTGGTGGTGATGTCACCGAAGTCATTGCTGCGTCATCCGCTGGCGGTGTCTACGCTCGACGAACTGGCGAACGGCACATTCCTGCCAGCCATTGGTGAGATTGATGAACTTGATCCACAAGCCGTGAAGCGGGTCGTAATGTGTTCTGGTAAGGTTTATTACGACCTGCTGGAACAACGCCGTAAGAATGGCCAAAAAGATGTTGCCATTGTGCGCATCGAACAGCTCTATCCGTTCCCGCATAAAGCGGTGCAGGAAGCGCTGAAACCGTTTGCTCATGTACATGATTTTGTCTGGTGCCAGGAAGAGCCGCTCAACCAGGGCGCATGGTACTGCAGCCAGCATCATTTCCGTGAAGTAATTCCATTTGGGTCAGCTCTGCGTTATGCAGGTCGCCCGGCCTCTGCCTCTCCGGCAGTAGGGTATATGTCCGTTCACCAGAAGCAGCAACAAGATCTGGTCAATGACGCGCTGAACGTCGATTAAATAAAGGATAAATAATGAGTAGCGTAGATATTCTTGTTCCCGACCTGCCTGAATCCGTAGCGGATGCAACGGTTGCAACCTGGCACAAAAAACCGGGCGATGCAGTACGTCGTGATGAAGTACTGGTAGAAATCGAAACTGACAAAGTGGTACTGGAAGTACCGGCATCAGCGGACGGTATTCTTGATGCGGTCCTGGAAGATGAAGGGACAACCGTCACTTCTCGCCAGATCCTCGGTCGCCTGCGTGAAGGCAACAGCACCGGTAAAGAAACCAGTGCTAAGTCTGAAGAGAAAGATTCTACTCCGGCACAGCGCCAGCAGGCGTCTCTTGCTGAGCAGAACAACGATGCCCTGAGCCCGGCGATCCGTCGCCTGCTGGGTGAGCATAACCTCGAAGCCAGCGCTATCAACGGCACCGGTGTCGGCGGTCGTATCACCCGTGAAGATGTTGAAAAACATCTGGCGAAAGCTCCGGCTGCGAAAGCCGAAGCAAAAGCGCCGGCAGCAGCACCTGCACCACAGGCTCAACTGGGCGCGCGTGGCGAAAAACGTGTTCCGATGACCCGTCTGCGCAAACGCGTAGCCGAGCGTCTGCTGGAAGCGAAAAATTCCACCGCCATGCTGACCACGTTCAACGAAGTCAACATGAAGCCAATCATGGACCTGCGTAAGCAATACGGTGATGCGTTCGAGAAACGCCACGGTATCCGTCTGGGCTTTATGTCTTTCTACGTTAAAGCCGTTGTTGAAGCGCTGAAACGCTATCCGGAAGTGAACGCGTCTATCGATGGTGATGACGTGGTTTATCACAACTACTTTGATGTCAGCATGGCGGTCTCCACGCCGCGTGGTCTGGTTACCCCGGTACTGCGTGATGTTGATCTGCTGGGTATGGCCGACATCGAGAAGAATATTAAAGAACTGGCGGTAAAAGGTCGCGACGGCAAGTTGACGGTCGAAGATCTGACGGGCGGTAACTTCACCATCACTAACGGTGGTGTGTTCGGTTCCCTGATGTCCACGCCTATCATCAACCCGCCGCAGAGCGCCATCCTGGGTATGCATGCCATCAAAGATCGGCCGATGGCAGTAGACGGCAAGGTTGAAATCCTGCCGATGATGTATCTGGCGCTGTCTTATGACCACCGTCTGATCGATGGTCGTGAGTCAGTGGGCTTCCTGGTAACCATTAAAGAGTTGCTGGAAGATCCAACACGTCTGCTGCTGGACGTGTAGTTAATAAGAGTATCACCTGCCCCGTAGGTCTGGACGCTTATCAGGCCTACGGGTAAAAGATAACGATTACCTGAAGGATGGACAGAACACATGAACTTACATGAATATCAGGCAAAACAACTTTTTGCCCGCTATGGCTTACCGGCACCGGTGGGTTATGCCTGTACTACTCCGCGCGAAGCCGAAGAAGCCGCATCTAAAATCGGCGCTGGCCCGTGGGTAGTGAAATGTCAGGTTCACGCTGGTGGCCGTGGTAAAGCGGGCGGTGTGAAGGTGGTAAACAGCAAAGAAGACATTCGCGCTTTTGCTGAACACTGGCTGGGTAAACGTCTGGTTACTTACCAGACAGACGCCCATGGCCAACCGGTAAATCAGATTCTGGTTGAAGCCGCGACCGACATTGGTAAAGAACTTTACCTCGGCGCAGTAGTTGATCGTAGCTCCCGTCGCGTGGTCTTCATGGCCTCTACCGAAGGCGGCGTGGAAATTGAAAAAGTAGCGGAAGAAACCCCGCACCTGATCCACAAAGTGGCGCTCGATCCGCTGGCAGGCCCAATGCCTTACCAGGGTCGTGAGCTGGCGTTCAAACTGGGTCTGGAAGGTAAACAGGTTCAGCAGTTCACCAAGATCTTCATGGGTCTGGCGACTATCTTCCTGGAGCGCGATCTGGCGCTGATCGAAATCAACCCGCTGGTGGTGACCAAGCAGGGTGACCTGATCTGCCTCGACGGCAAACTGGGGGCTGACGGCAACGCGCTGTTCCGCCAGGCTGACCTGCGCGAAATGCGCGACCAGTCTCAGGAAGATCCGCGTGAAGCGCAGGCTGCACAGTGGGAACTGAACTACGTCGCACTGGACGGTAACATCGGTTGTATGGTTAACGGTGCGGGCCTGGCAATGGGCACCATGGACATCGTTAAGCTGCACGGCGGCGAACCGGCTAACTTCCTCGACGTTGGAGGCGGTGCGACCAAAGAGCGTGTAACCGAAGCGTTCAAAATTATCCTCTCTGATGACAATGTTAAAGCCGTACTGGTTAACATCTTCGGCGGTATCGTACGTTGCGACCTGATCGCTGACGGTATCATCGGCGCGGTAGCAGAAGTAGGTGTAAACGTTCCGGTCGTGGTACGTCTGGAAGGTAACAACGCTGAACTCGGCGCGAAAAAACTGGCTGATAGCGGCCTGAATATTATTGCAGCGAAAAGTCTGACGGATGCAGCTCAGCAGGTTGTTGCCGCAGTGGAGGGGAAATAATGTCAGTTTTAATTAATAAAGATACCAAGGTTATCTGCCAGGGCTTCACCGGTAGCCAGGGGACATTCCACTCTGAACAAGCGATCGCTTACGGTACGCAAATGGTCGGTGGCGTTACGCCGGGTAAAGGCGGCACCACGCATCTGGGTCTGCCAGTGTTCAACACCGTACGTGAAGCGGTAGAAGCGACCGGCGCAACCGCCACCGTTATCTACGTTCCGGCGCCGTTCTGCAAAGACTCCATTCTGGAAGCGATTGATGCAGGCATCAAGCTTATCATCACTATCACCGAAGGTATCCCAACGCTGGATATGCTGACCGTGAAAGTGAAACTGGATGAAGCTGGCGTACGTATGATCGGCCCGAACTGCCCAGGCGTTATCACTCCGGGTGAATGTAAAATCGGTATCATGCCGGGCCACATTCACAAGCCGGGTAAAGTGGGTATCGTTTCCCGTTCTGGCACCCTGACCTATGAAGCAGTTAAGCAGACCACCGACTACGGTTTCGGCCAGTCTACCTGTGTGGGCATCGGCGGCGACCCGATCCCTGGCTCTAACTTCATCGACATCCTGAAGCTGTTCCAGGAAGATCCGCAGACTGAAGCGATCGTCATGATCGGTGAGATCGGCGGTAGCGCGGAAGAAGAAGCGGCTGCTTACATCAAAGATCATGTGACCAAGCCTGTTGTGGGTTACATCGCAGGCGTGACCGCGCCGAAAGGCAAGCGTATGGGTCACGCGGGTGCGATCATCGCGGGTGGTAAAGGTACAGCGGATGAGAAATTCGCTGCGCTGGAAGCCGCAGGCGTGAAAACAGTTCGTAGTCTGGCCGATATCGGCGAAGCGCTGAAAGCGGTAATTAAGTAATTCTCAAAAAGCAGTATAAGGTCTGACTCTTTCGCGTAGCAGAAAACAGCGGTTACGCGAAGGAAGCAAGACTGATTCGTTTTCGACATGGTTGGCCATCTATTGATGGCCTTTTTTATTTTCTGTCATCCCGCATCATGCAATTTGATCACAACCATCTTCACAAATGAGATTATTTTTTGCGGCGAACATCATTCTTTCTTGTGCCTGGATTTTGCATATTACCGCCTTTAGTCATATTAAGGTTGGAGGATGGCGTGTCGCTGAAAATTCAGGATGATTACTTACCATGTTTTTTCTCTATAGCAGAAGTCTTCTCCAATGCGACGGGGTTAGCAACGGTAGTCGTTGATGTTACAGGCAGAGCACTCTCTGATTGCCATAATTTTAATTCATTCTGTAAGCTGATGAGAGCGAATAAACGCTACAGTGTTGGTTGCCAGGCGTGCGATAAACAGTGTGCTTTTGAGGCACTGAAACAGTGTAAACCCAGAATATTCAGCTGCCATGCAGGGCTAAGTTTATTCTCCATGCCATTAATTTATGAGGGGAATCTGCATGGTTTTATTATCTGTGGTCAGGTTCGGGCTAAGTACCAGGAATATAAAACCATCATCGTTGAAGATGAGTTACGGTGGATGGGCGATCCTCAAATAAAAGCCGAGTGGGAACAGCTCGTTGCGGTTGATAATAATACATTGGTGGCATCGGCTAATTTATTACATTTTATTGTCAACAATTTTGAGAGACAAGAAAAGCAATCTGAAGTGGTATTCGATAAACCGGTAAGTAGCGTTCGGCACTATTTAACGGAGCTTTCTCGTCATGAGAAAAAACTACTGGCGGCACTGCGTTATATTGATGATAACTTGTATAGTGACTTATCCCTGGAGTCTGTGGCAGCACATGTCTGTTTAAGTGCAAATTATTTCAGTCGATTTTTTAAGAAACGCCAGGGCGTTAATTTTAAAACCTGGGTAAATCAGAAAAAAATGCAAAAGGCGGGGGAGCTATTACATGATCCTGTTCATTCAATAGACAGTATTGCCCGGAAACTTCAGTACGCACAAACCAGCTATTTTTGTCGCGTTTTCCGGGCGGCGCATCAAACATCACCCCAGTCTTTTCGTCACGCCAGACTCTCGCAGTAAAGGTTGTCTGGCAGCGTGATGGCTTCAGGTATAAAAGAGAGCCGATCGCTCAGGGTCACCACATCACCAATAACAATCAGCGCGGGTGGAACGATGTTCGCTTCCTGCGCTTTGCCCAGTAATGAACCGAGCGTACAGGTCAGGCGGCGTTGATTTTCTCGCGTCGCGGACATGATAATGGCCGCGGGGGTCTCCGCCGGTTTTCCGCCCATCAGTAGCTCTTCACAGATGAATGCCAGATTCGCAATACCCATGACGATAACCAATGTACCGTTCAGTTTGGCCAGTTGACGCCAGTCCTGCTGCTGGTTGCCTTCCCGCGTATGGCCAGTCACCACGTGAAAACCAGAGGCGTAATCGCGATGTGTTACCGGGATCCCGGCACAGGTTAATCCCCCAATGGTTGAACTGATACCGGGGACGACTTCAAAAGGTATCCCCGGCTCGATAAGCCCTTGAGCTTCTTCGGCCCCACGACCAAATACGTAGGGATCGCCACCTTTTAAGCGCACGATATTGTGATGCGTCTGGGCATACTGAACGAGAAGCGCGTTGATTTCATCCTGTGGCACGCAATGAAATCCTGGATTCTTACCGACATTGATAAGCTCACAGTCAGCGGATGCCCATTCCAGAATCTTAGGATTGACCAACCTGTCGTAAATAATGACATCTGCTTGTTTAATGCACATCACTGCTTTGAGGGTGAGTAATGAAATATCACCGGGACCTGCGCCAACGAGCCAGACCTTTCCGAAAGTTTTCACATTGTGTCCTTTATCACGTCTAACAAAAAAAGGCAGAACCACCCCGGAGAATGATTAAAAGCAGTCGTTTGCCTGTAAGTTATAACGCTAAATTTTCCTAAATTATCACAAGGATAATATTGATTAATCTCGCAAAGTTTTTTCCACAATAAACAAGATGACTTGAAAAATTATTAAGAACTTATTGGCGCTATGTGTCTGAATTTAACCTTAATTAAATTGTGTTTATTGTTGTGCTTGAGTATTATTGGTTAATATTTATCCGCCATCAGTATGAACAAATCATGGATTGGATCAATGACATCAATGCCTGAAATAAAATATAACACTCGATGTTTACTCGGGTGACATGAATTATTTTTTATAAATTAAACTATTTTTGTACGCTGCATATGGAAGAGGTTATGAGAGGAAAAATACCCAAAACGGAGTTGCTGGTAACTTTTGAAGTGGTTGCGCGTCACGAAAGTTATACCCGGGCAGCTGAAGAGCTGGCTTTAACACAAAGTGCCGTTTTCCGCCAGGTGAATGCGCTAGAGGATTTTCTTAATACAGCGCTATTTAATCATGCCAAAAAGCGCATTTTTTTAAATGCGGCAGGCAAACACTATTTAACTATCGTTAAAGAAACGCTGAACAAGCTTGAACGAGATACGACGACGATCATGACATGGCAGCCGACCGTACAAGTGATCGAACTGGCGGTTAACCCGACGTTCAGTACGCACTGGCTGATCCCAAACCTGCGTGAGTTCAATAAACTCAATCCGGATATTATCGTTAACATTCATTCTCTGGCGAATATTGGCGATTTTCTTAACCGGGAATATGACGCAGCGATCATGCGGGAAGATTTTTACTCTCCGTGGTCGGGGGTCGAGTACCTGTTCGAAGAGGAAATTCTGCCCGTGTGCAGCCGTTGCCTGCTTGCCGAACCGGACCGGAAGCTGTCTGTCGATGAACTGCTGAACGAATACCCGCTTTTGCATCAAAGCACCCGCATCAAAGGCTGGCAGGAATGGTTTGCGCTGTCCGATGTCAGCAGCCCGCTGGTGAATAAAGGTCCGCGATTTGATCTCTTGTCGATGCTGATTGCGGCGGTACGTTCCAACCTTGGCGTCGCATTGCTACCCCGTTTTGCCATTCAGCACGATCTGGATAGCGGGGATATGGTGATTCCTTGCGATGTTCCAATGCGTACTGGGAATCGATTTATCATGACGTGGCGGGAGGAGAAATCAGAGTCCCTGCATTTGGAAATCTTCCGCAACTGGTTGCTAAATAAGTCCGTGGTGTCAGCTGCCTGATGGCGGCTGCGCTTTATCAGGCCTACTGGTATAGGCCCGATAAGCGTATCGGTATCGGGTAAATCGCCGGATGTGGCGTAAACGCCTTATCCGGCAAAAGAGCGATTACCAGTCGATCCCTGGCTGTGCCTGAATGCCGCTATCAAAAGCATGTTTAACCGGGCGAAGCTCGCTGACCGTATCGGCAAGTTCAAGTAACAGCGCATGGCAACCGCGCCCGGTGACAATGACGCTCTGGTCGGCAGGGCGATTTTCGATGGCGTTGATAACTTCCTGCGTATCCAGATAGTGATATGCCAACATATAGGTGAGTTCGTCCAGTACGACCAGATCGTAATGCGCATCGGCTAGCATGCGCTTACTTTCCTGCCACACTGCCGTGGCCGCCTCGATATCGGCTTCGCGGTTCTGGGTTTCCCAGGTAAAACCGGTACCCATAATATGAAACTCCACGCCGAGAGGGTGCAGTGTGTTGTACTCGCCATTATCCCACTGGCCTTTGATAAACTGCGCGACGCCAACGGTTTTTCCGTGACCAACCGCGCGCGTCGCCGTGCCGAAGGCTGCGGTGGATTTCCCTTTGCCATTGCCGGTGAAGACAATCAGAATCCCTTTTTTCTCCGTTGCTGCCGCCACGCGGGTATCGACCTGCGCTTTCAGCTTTTGCTGACGCTGGCGATGTCGGTCATTGTTGGCTCGCGCTTCCATGGTCGCTCCTTAATGTCCTGCCGGGCAGGTTGCGCAGCGATGCTGCTGTTCAAACTGACTGAAGAAGTTATTGCCTTTGTCATCCACTAAGACGAAGGCTGGCATATTTTTAACTTCCATCATCCAGACCGCTTCCATGCCCAATTCGGGATACTCAAGGCAGTGCAGGCTCTTCACATATTGCTGTGCCAGCAGGGCCGCTGCGCCGCCGATGCTGCCGAGGCTAAATCCACCGTGTTTGTGGCAGGCATCAGTGACCTGCTGGCTGCGGTTACCCTTGGTGAGCATAATGAGGCTGCCGCCTTGTGCCTGGAAGGCATCAACATACCCATCCATACGCCCGCCGGTGGTCGGACCCATTGAGCCACAGGCCTGATTTTCTGGGGTTTTGGCGGGACCTGCGTAATAAACGATATGCTTTTTCATGTATTCCGGCATCGGTTCGCCGTTATCCAGGCGCGCTTTGATATTTGCGTGGGCGATATCGCGAGCGACAACAATCGGGCCGCTGAGCGACAGGCGGGTACCAATAGGCAGAGCCGACAAATCATTAAGAATCTCACGCAACGGGCGATCGAGGTTGAGCTGTACAGTCTGGGCGGTGTTTTCAACGCGGTGAGAGTCGGGAATAAACTTACCTGGGTTATGTTCGAGTTTCTCCAGCCAGATCCCGTGTTTATTAATTTTGGCCTTAATGTTGCGGTCGGCAGAGCAGGAGAGGGCCATGGCGATCGGGCAGGAGCCACCGTGGCGCGGCAAACGAATAACGCGAATGTCGTGGGCAAAGTATTTGCCACCAAACTGCGCGCCGATGCCAAATTCGCGGCTGGCATTGAGCAGTTCGGCTTCCAGTGCTGTATCGCGGAACGCCTGGCCCAGTTCATTCCCGCTGGTGGGCAGGTTATCGTAATATTTGGTCGATGCCAGCTTCGCAACTTTCAGCGCCTGGTCGGCAGATAATCCACCAACCACAAAGGCGATGTGGTACGGCGGACAAGCGGCAGTGCCCAGCGATTTCATTTTTTCGATCAGGAAAGCCGTCAATTTCTCCGGCTGCAGAATAGATTTGGTTTCCTGGAACAGCGCGGCTTTGTTCGCTGAGCCACCGCCTTTGTTGACGAACAGGAAACGGTATTCGCTACCCGGCGTCGCGCTGATGTCGATTTGTGCAGGCAGGTTGGTCTGGGTATTGACCTCGTTATACATGTCCAGCGGGGCATTTTGTGAATAACGCAGGTTACTTTCCGTAAAGGTGGTATATACACCCTTGCTTAATGCTTCGGCATCATCGCCACCGGTCCAGACCTGCTGGCCTTTGCTGGCGACAATGGTGGCGGTACCGGTGTCCTGGCAGTTGGGGAGTACGCCTTTTGCTGAGACTTCGGCATTGCGCAGCAGCTGTAACGCAACGTACTTGTCATTACTGCTGGCCTGTGGATCGTGCAAAATGCTGGCAATCTGTTTCAAATGTCCGGCGCGCAGGAAAAATGAAGCCTCATAAAATGCCTGCTGTGCTAACAAGGTTAACGCTTCCGGCGCAACCTTAATAACTTCCTCTCCGTCTAACTCTGTCACCGTAATGTGTTGATTACTGAGCAATTCATATTCGGTATTATCTTTACTCTGAACAAAGAGTTCCTGCCAGACAAATGGTTTAGACATGTTTACTTCTCACCTCTTCATTTTTGCCGGATGAGCGAAGCGCCATCCGGCATCAAGTTATTTTGCTAAAAAGACATTGGCCTGCGTCGCGTCAGCGACATATTCGATAGTTCTCTGAGCACGAACGCTGTTACCGGCTTCGTCCAACGGCGGAGAATAGACGGCAATCGCATATTTACCGGGCACTACCGCAACCATTCCGCCGCCAACGCCGCTTTTCGCCGGAATACCGACGCTGTACAGCCATTTGCCGCTGCCGTCGTACAGTCCGGCAATTGCCATTTCAGCCAGCACCTGCGGCACATAGCGTTCATTCAGCAACTGCTTACCGTTGAAGGGCGATTTGCCTTTGTTCGCGAGTACGGCACCCATTTTGGCCAGTTGCTCAACGGTGATATCCACTGAGCACTGGCGGGTATATATTTCGACCGCTTCCTCTGTGTTGCCGTAGAAACTGTTATAGGACTCCATCAGCTTCGCCAGTGCCTGGTTGTGCTGATTGGTTTCCATCTCGGATTTGAATACCGGTTCGTTGACCGTGAGTTTGGCATCCGCCCAGACATTCAGGTTGTCGAGGATTTTGTTCCAGCGATCGGTTTTGTCTTTGGCCTCAATCAGGCTGACGGTGCTCATTGCACCTGCATTCACCAGTGGGTTTTCCGGCGCGCCTTTCGTGAGTTCAACGGCTAAACCTGAATTGAATGGCATGCCGGTGGCATTGGCCCCGAGTTTATCCAGAACCACCTGAGGGCCATGCTGTTCCATGGCGAGCGCCATGGTGAAGACTTTACTCAGGGATTCCATCGGGAAGGGCTTGTTAACATCACCTACCTGGTAGATTTTTCCGTCTACAGTGGCAACGGTGATGGCAAAATTATTGGGACTGTAGCTCGCCAGGGCAGGGATATAGTCGGCGACTTTGCCATCATGGTTACTTTTGTATTTCTGATGTGCCTGCTCTATTAACTTTGCGTAGTCCGGCGTGGTTTGCGCGAATGAGGCAGAGCTAAACAAGACGCTGAAAGCAAAGAGACTCACGCCGAGAAGAGTTTTAGTCATGGTGCTTTCCTGTTGGGGTACTCATCATGGTGCCGGATGGCGGCGTACCGCCTTATCCGGCCTACGGATAGTTAAACGTTATGTAGGCCGGATAAGCGCAAGCGCCATCCGGCAATAACGAGGTATCAGGACAACGCAACCTCTGTTTCGGTAACCGGGCGGTCTTGCTCCGGTGTTTTGACTGGCGCGGTTCCGCGGCAGCCTGAACCAAAGTGTTCACCTTCCCAGCGACCTACAATGGCAGCACCCATGGCATTACTCATGACGTTAGTGGCGGAACGACCCATATCGAGGAACGGATCGACGCCCATCAGCAGGATCAGACCGGCTTCCGGAATGTTGAACTGGTTCAGCGTAGCGGCAATAACCACCATGGATGCACGTGGCACACCTGCCATCCCTTTTGAGGTCAGCATCAGGATTAGCAGCATGGTGATTTGCTCGCCCATGCTCAGCTCAATGTTGCACGCCTGGGCAATAAAGACGGTGGCAAAGGAGCAATAGGCCATGGAACCGACGAGGTTAAAGGAGTAACCGATCGGCAGAACGAAGCTGGCAATTTTTGACGAGACGCCGAATTTTTCCAGCTTATCCAGCGTGCCAGGGAAGGCCGCTTCAGAACTGGACGTGGTAAAGGCCAGCAGCGCCGGTTCGAAGATTGATTTGGTGAGACGGCTGATGCAAGGACCAACAATGAGTGTCGACAGGCCAATTAGAATTGCCCACAGCATGCCCAGTGTCAGGTAGAACTCGCCCATAAAGATACCGGCGCTAACCATTACACCCAGACCACGCTCGGCAATCAGGCCGGAAATAGCCGCGAAAACGGTCAGCGGGGCAAACAGCATGACGTAGCCTGTCAGCTTCAGCATGACGTGTACCAGCGAATCCAGAACCTTAACGATAGGCTCGGCTTTTTCACCGATGGCGGCCAGGCTGCAGCCGAGGAAAATGGAGAACACCACGATCTGCAGGATTTCGTTACGCGCCATCGCGTCAACGATACTGGTTGGTACGGCATGTGAGATAAAGACTTTCAGCGTGAACGGCTCTGACTTAACAGCGGCAACAGCGCCTGCGTCATGCGCAACAAAGTTGATGCCCGCGCCCGGCTGGAAGATATTAACGATAACCAGACCCAATGCGATCGACAGCAGTGAGGCACAAATAAACAGGAAAAAGGTTTTAGAAAATATACGACCCAGCGTTTTGGCATCGCCCATCTTGGCAATACCGACAACCAGAGTTGAAATAACCAATGGCGCAATAATCATCTTCACCATACGTAAGAATATAGTGGTGAAAATGGAAATATCCTGTGCATATGATTTTGCTGTTTCAGCCGCGGCCATATTATTAATGGCCACCCCGGCAATCATGCCGAGTATCAGGCCTAATATGATCATCTTCGTTAAACTAATTTTCTTCATGTGTACTCCATCGGATAAAGGCTGGTAATTGGAATAATGTAGGGTGGCGTGTGCCTGAACCCGGACAGCAGCTCAGACGCACGCCTGTTGTGACCAACCGCATGAATATTCGAAGCACTGTGATACAGCTGAACTCTGTGCTCCAATGGCTGTTATTGTGTTTTTTTGTTACAGATCGAATTCAATACTTAATAATGGTGCGTGTTGCTGCGCACCATAAACATCATTGTCACCGACATTGCCGGAAATAATATCGCGCGGCATGACAATTTTTACTGCGTTAGCGGGATCAAACCAGACAATATTGTGAATAAAGTCAGGTTCGACATTATATAACCCAGCAATAAGTTGCGGAGTTAATTGCTCCGAACGTTTTACTCGCTGATAGTCTTCCCGGGTTTTAAACAAAATATCTAAAACCAGTTCGTACGGTCCGGCATTTTTGGAGCGAATGACCTGCGCCAGTGAACAAATTGACTGTTTCATGCCTGAACTCCTTCTGGCGTCACCTGCTCAATGTGGAAATCAAACCGCAGTGCATCGCTGGCTTCAATCAGGTGATAGATCGAGAACTCATACACCGGCCCACTCTGAATATCAGATGGCGAGAATGGGAAAGCGAGGTTGCCCGCGGTCGCAATACGATTTTCATAGCCGTAGTGCAGTAGGGTAGAGCGCACCAGCGAGCAAACGCTGTTGGCGATATCCTGCGTTGGCGCGACGACGTCCAGTAGAATGCCCAGTTCATGACCGGCGGTTTTCATCGGTTCATGATTGCCCATCACGCCATTCTTACCGTAAAGGTGGAACGTCATGCGGATACTGTCATCATTCAGTGAGAGGTTACGTGCCACGCTGGCTTGTACTTCTTCGAGAATGGTGTCGATACCGGCAATCATTATCGGGTCGCGCGTCCCGGCGATAGTCAGACAGCGGAAGCCAACCTGACGTGCGCCTTCCAGTTTCAGTGCATACGGCGTTTCTTCATGACGCGAACCGCTGACATACACTTCACCTTCGTTAACCGCGGTGAAAGTACAGGCCTTCAGGTTCAGTACGCCGCCCGGTCCCGGCAGGAAGTACGGGTCGGACTTCTCGTACAAGGTATGCGCCGCAGCGGAGGTTTCAGTGAACTTACGCTTTGGATTGAACGCTTTCAGCGTAAAGCCGTTGTCGTCGATGATCCCCATTGCGCAATCCGAGCCGGAGCCAGGGGTTGCTGCAATGGCAGCACACTCAAGGATCTTACCGCAGTGCAGCGCCAGACCTTCATCAAAGCCTTGCATAATCGGCAGCGCCGCGAAGCAGGCTGGATCGTAAGCGCGTCCGCCCAGAACAACCTGTGCCCCCGCTTTCAGCGCACGCTGGAAAGGTTCGACACCCATCTGCGCGACGATGTAGGTGCTGTCTTCGATGGCTTCGTGCGTTAACTCAGGCACGAAATCCAGCGCGGTGATTTTGCCGTTATCCAGTGCCTGGTGAACCACGTCTTTATCAACATCAGACGGGATCAGCGCCATTGAGAAAGACAGTTTTTCTTCCTGGGCAATCTCATGGATTATCTGGCGACACCACTCCAGATGCGGAGCAGCACCGGAACCACCGGCGGTGCCGATGACCACTGGGATGTTGTTCTTAACGCCCGCCACGATCATATAGCGCAGATCGCGTTTTACCCCAGCCCGGTCAGTGAAGGGTTTACCTGCCCCCAGGTAGTGGGGGCCCGGATCGGAGGACCCTGCGTCAACAGCAATAAGATCCGGTGACTCTTCCATGGCTTTACGAAAACTCTCTTCCGGGAAGCCATAACCCAGGATAGCCGTAGGCGATAAGATCTTAAATGTGCGTGCCATCTCTTAATCCTTAGTTTGCAACAGCGCGATGGTGCGGTTCATTTCGTTAAACACGATGTTGAGACCTTCATCGAATCCCATACCCGGTTTTACCAGCATGCGCATTGGACGTGCGGCCAGTGCGACGTGGACACAGGTGCGAGCACTGATCTCGGTTTCGTTACAGGTACCGCCCTGATAGGCTTCCATGGCGTGTTTGTTGCAATACAGCACCGCATCAACGATATTGTGAATACCGCCCAGGTCCGGGGTTTTGATCTGCACCATGTGGCAGCTGCCCGCGTCGGTGAAGTCCACGATGTCCTGATAGGTGTTACACCATTCATCAGCCACGATTTTCACGCCGGAGCCCAGACGGGTCAGCTCTTTGGTGATGGCGGTCAACATGCGGATCTGATCCGGTTTGTTGCCGGCATCAACCGGACCTTCAATGTACAGCGGCAGGCCCTGCGCTTCGGCTTCCAGGCTGGCGATGTACTCGGCGCAGCGCACCGGGTCCATATCAAAAATCAGGCCGATCGTGCCGTACACATCGATATGCAGCGTCGGGTGATAACGCTCGCTGGTGCGCAGGCTTAAGATACGGTCGGACAACCAACGCACATACTCACGCAGTTTTTCGCCTTTAAAGCCCAGCTTCTCTTCCACGTTGTTGATCAGCGCATGCGGCAGGACATCCACACCTTTGAGGATCATTTTGTCGACGGCGATATAGCGGTCGTCACCACTCTGACCAAATAACGGAATGGCTTCCGGTACGCACGGCAGCTGCCACTCGTCGCATACCACTTCAGTTTTCAGACGACCGGTAGCCAGCGCCGCCGCGTCAAGCAGTGCCTGAGACAGACCGTAACGAACGGCGGTATGCAGCAGATGGCCGTCAATACGCAGTTGGTCAAAGAAACGGGCATTTGGCAGGAATGCATCAACGTCACGGCCTTCCAGCAGCGGTTTGATGTGATCGTTGAGGAACGGAATGAAGTTCTCAGCCAGGAACAGCGGATCACGGCCGCCGGCACCTGAATATTGCACTGCAGCGCAATCACCCACTGCGACCGCGCCGTTTTCCAGAACCAGCTGGACCGATACGCATTCACCTGCCTGGCGCACGGAGGTAAAGCCAGGCGTTACCGGATCGCCGGTATAGATAAAACCGTCATGACCTGCGCCGTTTTTGATGGCCTGCTGATCGTCAAAATAAAATGAGGAGTAGCCAGCGGTGAAAAGGGCCTGTTTAATTTTCATTATGGTCTTCCTATTAATTTACTGTGGGATACGGCGTTGATGTCATCAATGACCATCTGGAAAGAAGGTTTGCGACCTTCAAAATGTGCGCGCTCTGCAACGTAGTCGTGGTGCAGCGCGAGAATGTCTTTTGGCAGTGGAACCGCACCGGCTTCGAGAATACGGATAGCGCCTGTGTTATCGCGCACCGGCAGAATTTTGCCTGCGTTGCAGGCGGCTGGGGCGAAGGGGACATCCAGAACACCGGCTTCAAAAGCCAGTACCGTACCGCGTGCAATGTCGCCATTACCCATCTCGAAGACTTTTTTCAGTACTGCGCGGACTTCACTCTTAATCAGTTCGACTTCCTGTTCCACGGCAGCGCACTGCGGGAACTTCTGGTCGCTAACCATGTTAAGCATTTGGCGTGACGCTTTAAGGCCCTGAGCGTTCGCCGCGGCAGTTGGGATGCCGAAGGCTTCATGCGGGCTCTTGGTAATGACTTTTGTGGCACCGGACATGCCAGCAACCGCAGCACCCCAGGCGATAACGGAGAAGGCTTTTGCTTCATCTTCCGGGAATCCGCCCATCCACTGGTGGAATACGGTACTCAGCTCATAATCATCGAAGCCGTGGTTATGGAAGTATTCGTGGGACAGTTCACGCAGCGCCTGAATGGCGGCGATATCCTGCGTCAAACTACCGACCTGACCGTAACCGACGGTAATGGACTTCACGCCTTGTTCCAGTGCCAGCAGACCTTCGATAATCGCCACCGAGTGGGACATAAACGGCGGGATCAGGGTGCCAGTCAACGGACCAAACGGTTCACGGTTGATGCGAATACCATTTTCTTCATACAGTCCCATCAGGCGATCGCAGTACTGCCAGTCACGAATGGATTTTTCCAGGGTGACGCGTTTGGCGTAAGGGATGTTGTAGGAGATCCCGCCCCCTTCGTAGCTGGTAAAGCCACTGGCCATGGCGATTTCTGCCAGCAGACGTGCATCTGGCGTACCGTGGCGGACCTGGATTGGTTTTTCCAGCGACTCAGTCATACGGCGGCAGGCAGCAACCCCATGATTGACGACGGGTAAACCATTCAGTTTGGAGGTGCCCGCCTCGATAGATTTTTGGATCCCGACAGCCGCTTCTTCATAGCGGTTCAGACGGGTATAGGCATCGATTGTACTTGGCAGGAGGTCACATTCTTCCTGCAATGTTTTAAGCAGCTCAATGTGTTCATCCATGAGTGCGACGCCTGCACGCGGCTGGCTCAGCGTTTTACCTTCTTGATCGGCCTTCAACAGCGCGAGGGAGAAGCGTTTTGAATCTGGAATTGATTGCTGGTACTTCACGCCATCTTCGAAGTTCTCAACGTCTTTGCCGGTTTCCCAGGTTTGCAGCACCTGGTGCCTTTCGGTCATGAATTCGTCGTGGGTCAATTTTTTATTTCGAAGTTCCATTCGTAGCTGCCTTTAGTTTTGTAGGGTTAAACACTGAATGCTGGTGCGTGCAGCGGCTTGCGGGTACAGCCTGGCGACGTTTGCCAGTAGCGGGAGCAGGCCATATGAATCGCGGTAATACTCAAACTGATTCGGTAACAGAATTCTTTTACCCTGGTCGTCCAGCTCCCGGTATTTGAGCCAGTTATGGATATCGAACTGGCTGGCGCGAGAGAGCCATCCACCTGAACCGACAACTTTTCGTACGGTGGTGAGATCGCGACCCATCTGTAAATCCACGTTACCGACGCAGGTGCAAACCTGCTTCTTAGTGCCCGCGTGGCGCTCAGTGGCATAGCCCACGCACAAACCGGCTAACAGAGTGTCGAAATATTTCTCTTCCTCGTTGACCGGCAGGTAGTCCGGCTGCCCAACCAGATGGCGCAGGTAGCGATAAAACGCCTCCTCACGTTGTGGCTGTTGGGCAAAAACAACTTTCACCATATCCTGCGTGCTTTCTCCCACCACGACGGCGGAAACGCGCATGCCCAAATCACCTTCAACGGTACGTTTGACGAAAGGTTCAGGGACACCATGCAGGACAGTATCGGGGGAGAGGGTATTCGCGCTGGCTGAATAGACATCCGTGGTGGCGCCACCCATATCGATCAGCATGAATTCCTTCCATGCGCTGTCGTAATCGCTAATCGCTTTTACCAGTTCATACACCGTCCACGGCGTCGGCATGGGGTCTTCGCCAGTTTCCCCCACGATGACGTCAAGACCTTTACCTTTTACGATGCGTGACAAGAACACATCGCAAATGGCCTGGCGAGCGGCAAACGGATTCGGGTGATCGAGATCCGGCAGGATGTTGTCTACCGTGGTCAGATCTTTGTGGCCCAGAATCGTTTGTATTTCGTCCTGAATATCACGGTTTCCGGCATAGATGATGGCGCAATCAAGCTTCGAATCCGCCAGTGCACGCGCATTGGCCAGGCCATAGCTTTCTTCACCGCCATCTGTACCGCCTGTAAACAACAGGATATCTGGCGGGACGGATTCCAGCTCCTGGATGTCATGGCGGTTCAGCTTGTACGAATAATATTGCGCGATTTTCGCTCCTGCCGAGTGAGCGGTAACTTTCGCCGATTCCAGCGTAATGGAAGGCACCAGCCCCATAGCTGCAACGGCGAGTCCACCTTTGGCAGAGGAGGAGTACTTCAACTGCACTTCACCACTTTTCAGTAACGGGCGAGCATCGGCAACATTCAGCACCTGATTCAGGCTGGCAAAAAAACCGTCTGCCAGATGATGTGTGGTGGTTGGGGTCAGGACATGATTGACCAGCGTTAACTCCTCTCCTTCCTGTGCGAAGAGGGCTGCCTTGGTCCATGTCGAGCCGATATCGACAGAAACTGTTTGCATCAGATGGCCTCTTCCAGGCAACGCTGTTCGAGGCCATTGTGTTGGTGAATATCGTTAGTGATAAGCGAGCAGACATCTTCCAGGTCGTGGCTGGGGGCGAAAACGCGGTTGAAGCCCATTTCTTTAAACTTCACTTCGACATCGGCAAAATCGTGTTTGCCCACAACAAGGTTACCGCCGACATACAGCAGAATGTCGCCGAGGCCGCGTTCAATGCAGCGCTCACGCAAGCCGAGGCAGTCAATGTCGCCGTGGCCGTAGATGGAGGACACCACGATGGCATCGGCGCCTGTTTCAATTGCGGCATCAATATATTCATCCTGGCTCACCATCACCCCGAGGTTGATTACGTGAAAATCATGAGCAGTAAAAACGCGATCCAGAACTTTATTGCCTACTGCATGGCAGTCAGCACCGATGACGCCAATAACAAGTGTAGATTTCTTCATGGGTAATCCTCTGTAGGGCTGATGGTCAATAAGTAAAAAATATTTCTAATATTTAGAACATGGATTGTGACAACCTCTTAATAGGGTTGGAGTTTCTGTGGAAGCGAAAAAGGAAGCAATTGATCTATTTTCAAAATATCCTGCACAAAATGATTGTTATATTTCAGCATCATAAAAATCGATTAAAATCAGTTGGTTATAAATTGATTTCTATTGGTTATTTTATTTATTAGCAAATTTCGCAATAAACAACTTGCCATGTTTGTGATCGAAATCTTATTTTGTATTGCAGGCTTTGTTCGGGGCGTTTTTAATAATTTATAAAATGATATTCGCTAAATAACTTGTGAACGACATAACGGTTTTTTATTTATTAATCTTATATGTCGTAAATATTTTTTGTTAAATTTAAGATAAAAATGATAATGAATTGTTTGGAATATATTTATTCTTTGGCGCAGAAGCGATGTGTGGTGGGAGTGATAACTTACAGTGATGATTTAAGCGAAACGGCAGGCCTCTGCAGGGCGATCGCCAAACCTGAGGGCGTCGGTCAATGTTAGCCGCTTCGCTTCGAGTTGAGATAGTTACATTGTGGTGTTAATTATAAGTAAAATTAAAATGAATAATTTGTATTAAATAACGATTGCAGGACTTGCTAAACAAAAAACTGTGAGCTACCCAGCAATAGTGACTCTTTATCTGTCCATAATTTTGTCCCGCCGACTGGTTAAAAGATCGTGTAGATTTAAATAAATATCCTATCATTTGTAGTAACGGCAATTACTCATTGAAAAACATATCGTTAACATGGTGTTTACTAGTCGTGCTAGCGATAAACACTATTAACATTAAAATTGAAAATTGATTTAAATCAATGTTTAAAACTTGGTAAACATCACCAAATGAGGTTAAATTGCTGCAGATCAAATTGGTCTGAAAGTGATAAATTAGCTATAAATTGATCACTATCGAAAAATGCAAATTTACCTCGATAAAAACCTGTTTATTGTAAGGATTTTACGGCGTAATATAATTGCGGGATCAATTTGAGTGTTTTATTAACATGTTTGTAACTTTTCATCCTTGTCCTTTCTTCAAATGAGAAGAAAGAGCAGCGGGGGAAGGAAGCAAATAAATTTGTATTGGGGCATGCGTGTGACCCTTTCTAACGGGGTTCACTCTCGGAGTCTTCATGCGATGAGCAAGGAGTCATGATGTTAGATATAGTCGAACTGTCGCGCTTACAGTTTGCCTTGACCGCGATGTACCACTTCCTGTTTGTGCCACTGACGCTCGGTATGGCGTTCTTGTTGGCCATCATGGAAACGGTCTACGTCCTTTCCGGCAAACAGATTTATAAAGATATGACCAAGTTCTGGGGCAAGTTGTTTGGTATCAACTTCGCTCTGGGTGTGGCAACCGGTCTGACCATGGAGTTCCAGTTCGGGACTAACTGGTCTTACTATTCCCACTATGTAGGGGATATTTTCGGTGCGCCGCTGGCGATTGAAGGTTTGATGGCCTTCTTCCTCGAATCCACCTTTGTAGGTCTGTTCTTCTTCGGCTGGGACCGTTTGGGTAAAGTCCAGCATATGTGTGTCACCTGGCTGGTGGCGCTGGGTTCTAACCTGTCCGCACTGTGGATTCTGGTTGCGAACGGCTGGATGCAAAACCCAATCGCTGCGGATTTCAACTTTGAAACCATGCGTATGGAGATGCTGAGCTTCTCTGAACTGGTGCTCAACCCGGTTGCTCAGGTGAAATTTGTTCACACTGTGGCTTCTGGTTATGTTTGTGGCGCGATGTTCGTTCTGGGTATCAGCTCCTACTATATGCTGCGCGGCCGTGACTTCGCGTTTGCTAAGCGTTCTTTTGCTATCGCTGCCAGCTTTGGTATGGCTGCCATTCTGTCTGTTATCGTTCTGGGTGATGAATCTGGTTACGAAATGGGCGACGTGCAGAAAACCAAACTTGCTGCTATTGAAGCCGAGTGGGAAACCCAACCTGCACCGGCATCCTTTACGCTGTTCGGTATTCCGGACCAGGATGCGCAGGAAAACCATTTTGCGATTCAAATTCCTTATGCCCTGGGCATCATTGCTACCCGCTCCGTTGATACACCGGTCATTGGTCTGAAAGATCTGATGGTGCAGCACGAAGAGCGTATCCGTAACGGGATGAAAGCGTATCAGCTGCTGGAAGAACTGCGTGCAGGCTCTACCGATCAGGCTGTTCGCGACCAGTTCAACAGCATGAAGAAAGATCTGGGATATGGTCTGCTGCTGAAACGTTATACAGATAAAGTGACCGATGCGACTGAAGCGCAAATCCAGCAAGCCACGAAAGACTCTATCCCTCGTGTTGCACCGCTGTACTTCGCATTCCGTATTATGGTGGCGTGCGGCATCCTGATGCTGGCTATCATTGCTGTGTCCTTCTGGACCGTGATTCGTAATCGTATCGGCGAGAAAAAATGGCTGCTGCGCACTGCGCTGTATGCGATTCCGCTGCCGTGGATTGCCATTGAATCTGGCTGGTTTGTCGCAGAATATGGCCGTCAACCGTGGGCGATAGGTGAAGTGTTACCGACAGCCGTGGCGAACTCTTCGCTTACTGCGGGTGATCTCATCTTCTCGATGCTGTTGATTTGCGGCCTGTATACCCTGTTCCTGGTGGCTGAACTGTACCTGATGTTCAAGTTCGCACGCCTTGGGCCGAGTAGCCTGAAAACCGGTCGTTATCACTACGAGCAGTCTACTGTGACTACTCAGCCGGCACGCTAAGACAGGAGTCGTCAAATGATCGATTATGAAGTATTGCGTTTTATCTGGTGGCTGCTGGTTGGCATTCTGCTGATTGGTTTTGCGGTCACTGATGGCTTCGACATGGGGGTGGGCATGCTCACCCGTTTCCTCGGTCGTAATGATACCGAGCGTCGAATTATGATTAACTCCATCGCCCCGCACTGGGACGGTAATCAGGTATGGCTTATCACCGCGGGTGGCGCTCTGTTTGCCGCATGGCCGATGGTGTACGCTGCTGCGTTCTCCGGTTTCTACGTGGCGATGATCCTGGTGCTGGCGTCATTGTTCTTCCGTCCGGTCGGTTTCGATTACCGCTCGAAGATTGAAGACATGCGCTGGCGCAACATGTGGGACTGGGGCATCTTCATTGGTAGCTTCGTGCCGCCGCTGGTTATCGGCGTTGCGTTTGGCAACCTGCTGCAAGGTGTTCCGTTCCACATGGATGAGTACATGCGCCTGTACTACACCGGTAACTTCTTCCAGTTGCTGAATCCGTTTGGTCTGCTGGCAGGGATTGTGAGCGTAGGGATGATCATCACTCAGGGCGCAACCTATCTGCAGATGCGTACCGTAGGCGAACTACACCTGCGTGCACGTACCACCTCACAGGTTGCGGCGCTGGTGACTCTGGTTTGCTTCGCACTGGCCGGTGTTTGGGTTATTTACGGTATTGATGGTTATGTGGTGACTTCTGCACTGGATCACCACGCGGCCTCTAACCCGATGACCAAAGAAGTGGCACGTGAAGCGGGCGCATGGATGGTGAACTTTAACAATGCACCTGTCCTGTGGCTGGTTCCGGCACTGGGCGTGGTTCTGCCGCTGCTGACCATTCTGACTTCTCGTATGGAGAAAGGGGCCTGGGCGTTCATCTTCTCCTCACTGACGTTAGCCTGCATCATCCTGACTGCTGGTATCGCAATGTTCCCGTTTGTGATGCCGTCCAGCACGATGATGAACGCAAGTCTGACTATGTGGGATGCCACCTCCAGCCAGAGAACATTGAACCTGATGACCTGGGTTGCGGCGGTGTTTGTACCGATTATCCTGCTCTACACCAGCTGGTGTTACTGGAAAATGTTCGGTCGCATCACTAAAGAAGATATTGAAAGCAACACCCACTCTCTGTACTAAGTAAGGAGCTAAGAATGTGGTATTTCGCATGGATTTTGGGAACGCTTCTTGCCTGTGCATTTGGGATAATCACAGCACTGGCGCTTGAGCACGTTGAATCAGGCAAAGCCGGACAAGAAGAAAGTTGATGACCAACATTATCGCGATGGTATACAACGCGATGGATAAGCGCCCCTTGCGGGCGCTTTCCTTTGTGCTGGCAATCGTGTTGGCTGGCTGCATATTCTGGGACCCGTCACGTTTCGCGGCCAAAACCAGCGAGCTTGAGATCTGGCATGGCTTCCTGCTGATGTGGGCGGTCTGCACTGGCGTCATTCATGGCGTTGGATTCCGTCCTCGCGCGGTGCACTGGCAGGGCATCTTCTGCCCGCTGATCGCAGATATCGTCCTCGTCGTTGGTCTGATTTTCTTCTTCTTTTGAATAAGAAACATCCTTAAATATTTATGGGCTTGCATAAGCCCATAATTTTTTACTCTCCGTTTACTTTCCCCCATTCCAAAGCACCATTCCCGCGAGTATAGTAGCGAAGTTTGAAAGCACTACCGGGATGTACAGTGAAGACAGCGCGATATACAACGACATTCTTGATGCATCGCGGCGGCAAGAACGCAAGTCACCAGGCGTTTACAAAGATAAGCGTAAGCGACCGGTGTGAGTGGACGAAGCCAACAAAGAGGCAGTAAGAATGAATAAGTATATATTTCGATGGCCGGTTCGTGTCTATTATGAAGACACCGATGCCGGTGGGGTGGTTTACCACGCCAGCTATGTCGCTTTTTATGAGCGAGCACGCACAGAGATGCTGCGTCATCATCATTTCAGCCAGCAGGTGCTGTTGGCAGAACGTGTAGCCTTTGTGGTGCGCAAGATGACCCTGGAATATTTTGCGCCAGCCCGGCTCGACGATATGCTCGAAGTCCAAACCGAAATTACGTCAATGCGTGGCACCTCATTGGTTTTCACGCAACGCATTGTCAACGCAGAGAACGTTGTGCTGAATGAAGCCGAAGTTCTGATTGTTTGCGTTGATCCACTCAAAATGAAGCCTCGTGCGCTTCCCAAGTCTATTGTCGCGGAGTTTAAGCAGTGACTGACATGAATATCCTTGATTTGTTCCTGAAGGCAAGCCTTCTGGTTAAACTTATCATGTTGATTTTGATTGGTTTCTCAATCGCATCCTGGGCCATTATTATCCAGCGGACCCGTATTTTAAATGCTGCCACACGTGAAGCAGAAGCGTTTGAAGACAAGTTTTGGTCCGGCATCGAATTATCGCGCCTGTATCAGGAAAGTCAGGGGCGTCGTGATAACCTGGCGGGTTCTGAACAAATTTTCTACAGCGGATTCAAAGAATTTGCGCGACTGCATCGGGCCAATAGCCATGCGCCGGAAGCGGTGGTTGAGGGGGCATCCCGTGCGATGCGTATCTCCATGAACCGTGAGCTGGAAACGCTGGAAACACATATTCCGTTCCTCGGCACCGTCGGTTCCATCAGCCCGTATATCGGCCTGTTCGGTACCGTTTGGGGGATCATGCACGCGTTTATCGCGCTGGGTGCGGTAAAACAGGCAACCCTGCAAATGGTTGCACCGGGTATCGCGGAAGCGTTGATTGCAACGGCCATCGGCCTGTTTGCGGCAATCCCGGCGGTTATGGCTTATAACCGACTGAATCAGCGCGTGAACAAGCTGGAACTGAATTACGACAACTTTATGGAAGAGTTCACCGCGATTCTGCACCGCCAGGCGTTTACCGTTAGCGAGAGCAACAAGGGGTAAACCATGGCCAGAACGCGTGGACGAGGTCGTCGCGAACTTAAGTCCGAAATCAATATTGTACCGTTGCTCGACGTATTGCTGGTGCTGCTGCTGATCTTTATGGCAACCGCGCCAATCATTACACAGAGTGTGGAAGTCGACTTGCCGGATGCGACTGAGTCGCAAGCCGTCAGTAGCAACGACGAACCACCGGTCATTATTGAAGTTTCCGGTGTTGGGCAATACAGCGTGGTGGTTGAAAAAGACAGGATGGATCAGCTACCGCCAGAGCAGGTTATCGCGGAAGCGAAGAGTCGCCTGCAGGCCAACCCGAAAACGGTCTTTTTAATCGGTGGTGCGAAAGACGTGCCTTATGATGAAATAATTAAAGCGCTGAACTTGTTACACAGTGCAGGCGTGAAATCGGTTGGCTTAATGACGCAGCCAATCTGATGTCTGCGTATTGCTGGCTTGAAAGATAGCGCGTAACAGGCGAACAGTTTTTTGGGAACCGAGAGTGTCAAAGGCAACCGAACAAAACGACAAGCTCAAAAGGGCGATAATTATTTCAGCGGTGCTGCATGTCATTTTATTTGCGGCACTGATCTGGAGTTCGTTCGATGAGCACATTGATGCTTCAGCCGGCGGTGGTGGTGGCTCGTCCATCGACGCCGTTATGGTCGATCCTGGTGCTGTTGTTCAACAGTACGACAGGCAGCAGCAACAGCAGGCAAGTGCGAAACGTGCAGAAGAACAGCGTGAGAAACAGGCGCAGCAGCAGGCCGAGGAGCTTCGTGAGAAGCAGGCGGCAGAGCAAGAGCGTCTGAAACAGCTGGAGAAAGAACGTTTAGCAGCGCAGGAAAAAGTGCGCGAGCAGGCGGAACAGCAGAAACAGGCTGAAGCCGCTGCGGCGAAAGCACAGGAGCAACAAAAGCAGGCTGAAGAAGCGGCGGCGAAGGCTGCTGCAGACGCGAAAGCCAAAGCAGATGCTCAGGCGAAACAAGCGGCAGATGCCGCGAAGAAAGCCGCTGCTGATGCCCAGAAGAAAGCTGAGGCTGAAGCTGCAAAAGCGGCTGCCGATGCTAAGAAGGTTGCTGAGGCACAGGCTGCCAAGGCCGCCGCAGACGCCGCGAAGAAAGCACAGGCTGAGGCCGCTAAGCAAGCTGCAGCCGAGAAAGCTGCTGCTGAGAAAGCAGAAAAAGCCGCTGCCGCGAAAGCTGCCGCTGCTGAAAAAGCGGCGGCTGATAAGAAAGCCGCTGCAGAAAAAGCAGCAGCAGACAAAAAAGCTGCCGCCGAGAAAGCCGCTGCCGATAAGAAAGCTGCGGCAGATAAAGCAGCAGCAGCTAAAAAGGCTGCGGCCGAAAAAACCGCTGCAGCCTCTGGCGTTGACGACTTGTTGGGTGACCTGAGCTCCGGTAAGAATGCACCGAAATCGGGCGGTGGAGCGAAAGGAAACGGCCAACCGGCGAAAGATAGTGGTACAAGTGGTGCCAATAGTGGTGCTTCTGGCGCGGATATCAGTGCTTACGCATCTCAAATTCGTAATGCGATCCAGAGCCGTCTGTATGGTGCAGATTTGTATGCAGGTAAATCTTGCGTATTACATATCAAGTTAGCACCCGATGGTCTGTTACTGGATGTGACCGAAGAGGGCGGGGATCCGGCATTGTGTCAGGCTGCGCTGACGGCTGCGAAAACCGCCAGAATTCCTAAACCGCCTAGCCAGGCAGTTTATGAAAAAGTAAAAGATGCCAAACTGGACTTCAAACTGTAATAACGACCCCTGAGAAATCAGGGGAAACGGTCTAAGGTTGAGACAGAGTTCTGGTAGTTTTGTGTATTTGAGTTTGTTAACATTCTGCTAAATTATCGTGGGCTTTCCGTCCAGATAAGGGAGATATGATGAAGCAGGCATTACGAGTAGCATTTGGTTTTTTGATGCTGTGGGCAGCGGTGCTGCACGCAGAAGTACGTATCGAGATCACCCAGGGGGTGGACTCGGCGCGCCCGATTGGTGTTGTCCCCTTCCAGTGGGCAGGACCGGGTGCTGCACCTGAAGATATCGGTGGTATCGTAGGTGCTGACCTGCGTAACAGCGGTAAATTTAACCCGTTAGACCGTTCTCGTCTGCCTCAGCAGCCCGGTACCGCGCAGGAAGTTCAACCTGCCGCTTGGTCTGCGCTGGGCATTGATGCCGTAGTCGTCGGCCAGGTTACGCCGAACCCGGATGGTTCTTACAGCGTTGCTTATCAGCTGGTTGACACCGGTGGCGCACCGGGTACCGTACTGGCACAGAACACTTATAAAGTGAACAAGCAGTGGCTGCGTTACGCGGGCCATACTGCAAGTGACGAAGTGTTTGAAAAACTGACCGGCATTAAAGGTGCATTCCGTACCCGTATCGCTTATGTTGTTCAGACCAACGGTGGTCAGTTCCCGTACGAATTACGTGTGTCCGACTACGATGGTTACAACCAGTTCGTGGTACACCGTTCTCCGCAGCCGCTGATGTCTCCGGCGTGGTCTCCGGACGGTTCAAAACTGGCCTACGTTACCTTCGAAAGCGGTCGTTCAGCGCTGGTTATTCAGACGTTGTCCAACGGCGCAGTGCGTCAGGTTGCTTCGTTCCCGCGTCACAACGGTGCACCTGCCTTTTCACCGGATGGCAGCAAACTGGCATTTGCCCTGTCTAAAACCGGTAGCCTGAACCTGTACGTTATGGACATCGGTTCCGGTCAGATCCGTCAGGTCACTGATGGTCGTAGCAACAACACGGAACCTACCTGGTTCCCGGACAGCCAAAATCTGGCCTTTACGTCTGACCAGGCCGGTCGTCCGCAGGTGTATAAAGTTAACGTCAACGGCGGTGCTCCGCAGCGTATTACCTGGGAAGGTTCGCAAAACCAGGATGCTGATGTCAGCAGCGACGGTAAGTTTATGGTAATGGTAAGCTCGGCTAATGGTCAGCAGCACATTGCCAAACAAGATCTGGTAGCGGGTGGCGTACAAGTTCTGTCGTCAACGTTCCTGGACGAAACGCCAAGTCTGGCACCTAACGGCACTATGGTAATCTACAGCTCTTCTCAGGGGATGGGATCCGTGCTGAATTTGGTTTCTACAGATGGGCGTTTCAAAGCGCGTCTTCCGGCAACTGATGGACAGGTTAAATTCCCTGCCTGGTCGCCGTATCTGTGATAATAAATAATTGATTAATAAAGGAATCATTGAAATGCAACTGAACAAAGTGCTGAAAGGGCTGATGATTGCTCTGCCTGTTATGGCTATTGCGGCATGTTCTTCTAACAAGAACGCCAGCAATGACGGCAGCGAAGGCATGCTGGGTGCCGGCACTGGTATGGATGCAAACGGTAGCGGCAACATGTCCTCCGAAGAGCAAGCGCGCCTGCAGATGCAACAGCTGCAGCAGAACAATATCGTTTACTTCGATCTGGATAAGTATGATATCCGTTCTGACTTCGCTGCAATGCTGGATGCGCACGCTAACTTCCTGCGTAGCAACCCGTCTTACAAAGTCACCGTAGAAGGTCATGCGGACGAACGTGGTACTCCTGAGTACAACATCTCCCTGGGTGAACGTCGTGCTAACGCCGTTAAGATGTACCTGCAGGGTAAAGGCGTTTCTGCGGACCAGATCTCCATCGTTTCTTACGGTAAAGAAAAACCTGCAGTACTGGGTCATGACGAAGCGGCTTACGCCAAAAACCGTCGCGCCGTACTGGTTTACTAAGAGAATTGCATGAGCAGTAACTTCAGACATCACCTGTTGAGTCTGTCGTTACTGGTTGGCATAGCGGCCCCCTGGGCCGCTTTTGCTCAGGCGCCAATCAGTAGTGTCGGCTCTGGCTCGGTCGAAGACCGCGTCACTCAACTCGAGCGTATTTCTAACGCTCACAGTCAGCTTTTAACCCAACTCCAGCAACAACTCTCCGATAATCAGTCCGATATCGATGCCCTGCGCGGTCAAATTCAGGAAAATCAGTATCAGCTGAATCAGGTTGTTGAACGCCAAAAACAGATATTGCTGCAGATGAATAATCTTGGCAGCGGTAGCGCGCCTGCGGCGCAATCTGCGGCTGGCGATCAGAGTGGGGCGGCAACCCCGGCACCCGATGCGGGTGCTGCCGCTTCGTCAGGCGCTCCGGCGCAAACTGGCGATGCGAATACTGATTACAATGCGGCAATCGCTCTGGTGCAGGATAAATCCCGCCAGGATGATGCGATCGTTGCATTTCAGAACTTCATCAAAAAGTACCCGGATTCTACTTACCTGCCAAATGCGAATTACTGGCTCGGTCAGTTGAATTACAACAAGGGTAAAAAAGATGATGCAGCGTTCTATTTTGCATCCGTAGTTAAAAATTTCCCAAAATCACCAAAGGCTGCAGACGCGATGTATAAAGTCGGCGTCATCATGCAGGACAAAGGTGACACAGCAAAAGCGAAAGCCGTTTATCAGCAGGTTATCACTAAATACCCTGGTACTGATGGCGCGAAACAAGCGCAAAAACGTCTTGGCGCGATGTAATGCACACCATGCGACCAGAAATCGTGTTATTTCTGGTCGCGTCGTGTGATTCCTAAGCAGTTGAGTCATTTACATCGAAATTTTTGTTGCGCTAAAATCTGAAATCAGTAATATATGCCGCCGTTGCCAAGGGATATCAAACAAACCAAAAGCAGCGCAAAAGTGGGTCGTTAGCTCAGTTGGTAGAGCAGTTGACTTTTAATCAATTGGTCGCAGGTTCGAATCCTGCACGACCCACCACTTAATGCAGTATCCAGCGCAGTAACGGGTGATTAGCTCAGCTGGGAGAGCACCTCCCTTACAAGGAGGGGGTCGGCGGTTCGATCCCGTCATCACCCACCACTCGGGGCGTTAGCTCAGTTGGTAGAGCAGTTGACTTTTAATCAATTGGTCGCAGGTTCGAATCCTGCACGCCCCACCAATTCTTATATTGGTGTCGAGTAAAAAATTTTTCAGGTGACATCCGAGCGGGTCGTTAGCTCAGTTGGTAGAGCAGTTGACTTTTAATCAATTGGTCGCAGGTTCGAATCCTGCACGACCCACCATCCTGAATAATTGAAGCAGTAAACCCCATATGGGGGCGTTAGCTCAGTTGGTAGAGCAGTTGACTTTTAATCAATTGGTCGCAGGTTCGAATCCTGCACGCCCCACCAGTGTAAAAAGGCGCCCTAAAGGCGCCTTTTTGCTATCTGCGATTTATAAGATTCGAACCTGCCTGCCTGATGCGCTTCGCTTATCAGGCCTACTGACGACACGACTTATGTTGGCCGGATAAGACGCCAGTCGCCATCCGGCATTCATCACTCGCAATTCTTGTGACTTTTCGACACCAATCCGCTATCTTGTTTAGCATACAAAACAATTCTAACCGAATATGGCGTACGTCACGCTTTTAATCGGTTATTTCGTTAAGCCAGTAAAACGAGAAAGCAAGATGAGCGTGATGTTTGATCCAGAAGCAGCAATTTATCCGTTTCCGCCGAAGCCAGCGCCGCTGAGTGCGGATGAAAAGCAATTTTATCGCGAGAAAATCAAGCGCCTGCTGAAAGAACGTGATGCCGTCATGGTCGCGCACTATTACACCGATCCTGAAATTCAGCAGTTGGCTGAAGAAACCGGCGGCTGTATCTCTGATTCGCTGGAGATGGCGCGGTTCGGATCAAAACATCCGGCCTCTACGTTGCTGGTTGCAGGCGTGAGGTTTATGGGCGAAACCGCCAAAATTCTCAGCCCGGAAAAGACTATACTGATGCCAACCTTGCAGGCGGAATGTTCATTAGATCTGGGCTGTCCGATTGACGCGTTCAGCGCATTTTGCGACGCGCATCCGGACCGTACCGTGGTGGTTTACGCCAATACTTCAGCCGCCGTTAAAGCACGCGCGGACTGGGTCGTCACCTCCAGTATCGCGGTAGAACTTATTGAGCATCTTGATAGTTTAGGTGAAAAAATCATCTGGGCCCCGGACAAGCACCTGGGCAACTACGTGCAAAAACAGACCGGTGCAGACGTTCTTTGTTGGCAGGGGGCTTGTATCGTTCACGATGAGTTTAAAACCCAGGCATTAACCCGCATGAAAGGACTGTATCCTGACGCTGCCGTACTTGTACACCCTGAATCTCCTCAGTCTATCGTTGATATGGCCGATGCGGTGGGCTCAACCAGCCAGTTAATCAGCGCCGCTAAATCGTTACCGCACAAGCAACTGATTGTGGCGACCGATCGGGGTATTTTTTACAAAATGCAGCAGGCTGTTCCGGATAAAGAGCTGCTTGAAGCCCCGACGGCGGGTGAAGGTGCAACGTGTCGTAGCTGTGCGCACTGTCCGTGGATGGCAATGAACGGCCTTAAAGCGATTGCTGAGGGACTTGATCAAGGGGGTGTGGCTCATGAGATACATGTTGATGCCGCGCTGCGAGAAGGCGCATTGCTGCCGTTAAACCGCATGCTGGAATTTGCGGCTACACTACGAGCTTAATTACGGCGTTTCACTCTGGGGGAAACGATGGATTTTTTTAGCACGCAGAACATTCTGGTACATATTCCAATCGGTGCGGGCGGGTACGATCTGTCGTGGATTGAAGCGGTGGGGACTATCGCCGGGTTACTGTGTATTGGCCTCGCCAGTATGGAGAAAATCAGTAATTACTTCTTTGGTCTGATAAACGTCACGCTGTTTGCGATTATCTTCTTTCAGATCCAACTCTACGCCAGCCTGTTGCTGCAGGTGTTCTTTTTTGCCGCCAATATCTATGGCTGGTACGCCTGGTCGCGGCAAACCAGCCAGCATGAGGCTGAACTTAAAATTCGCTGGCTGCCGTTACCGAAAGCGTTGGGCTGGCTGGCGGCTTGTGTGGTGGCAATTGGACTGATGACGGTATACATCGATCCGGTGTTTGCGTTCCTCACCCGCATTGCGGTGACTATCATGCAAGGACTGGGATTACAGGTTGCATTACCTGAATTGCAACCGGATGCGTTCCCGTTTTGGGATTCCTGCATGATGGTGCTATCGATTGTGGCGATGATCCTGATGACGCGCAAATACGTCGAGAACTGGCTATTGTGGGTGATCATTAACATCATCAGCGTCGTGATCTTTGCCCTGCAAGGGGTGTATGCCATGTCGCTGGAATACATGATTCTGACGGTTATCGCTCTGAATGGCAGCAGGATGTGGATTAACAGCGCGCGCGAACGGGGTTCACGCGCGTTTTCCCATTAGTGATGGTGATGTGAATGGCCGGACAGTCCCTCATACAGGTGACAGTCCGGCCCATTGCACGGCTGATATTCCATCTGAATCGTCGCGTGTTCAATCTGATAGTGATGAATAAGAAAGTGCTGAATGCGTTCCAGCAACGCATCGTGATCGTGCGGCGGGACGACCTGAACATGCAGCGTCATAACCGGTTTTTCACCCACCATCCAGACGTGAACATGGTGTACATTGCGAACTTCGGGGATATCCCGGCTGAGATGTCGCTGTAGAGCGGCGATATCCAGCGCATGGGGCGCGCCCTCGAGTAATTCATTCACACTGTCTTTCAGTAAGCGCCAGGCGCTACGCAACACCAGAACAGAAACCAGAATAGAGAGAATAGGGTCCGCAGGGGTCCAGCCCGTCCAGATAATGATCAGTGCCGCAATGATCGCGCCGACCGAACCCAGTAAATCGCCCATCACGTGCAGCGCAGCGGCACGAACGTTGAGGTTTTTCTCTTCGCTGCCGCGATGTAAAACCCAGAAGGCGAGGACGTTAGCCAGTAAACCCGCCACGGCGATGACCATCATCATCCCGCCGGCGACTGGACGGGGCGTATGGAAGCGCTCAATCGCTTCCCAGACGATTAAAATCGTGATCACCACCAACGCAATAGCGTTAACAAATGCGGCCAGCGTCGTGAGCCTCAGCCAACCGAAAGTGTGTCGGATGGTTGGCGGTCGACGGGAAAATTGTACGGCCAGCAGAGCAAAAAGCAGCGCTGCGGCGTCAGTGAGCATATGTCCGGCATCCGCCAGCAGCGCCAGCGAGCCTGAAAGTATCCCTCCCACCACTTCAACCAGCATGAACCCCGCTGTAATGCAGAAGGCGAACAGCAGTCGACGGGCGTTATTATCCTTTGGCTGGTCAGGGGAAGTATGAGTATGTGAGTGCGCCATTGTGCCATCCCTTTGTTATTCTCACCTTTACTGTATGACATCATACCGTTTTTGGGGGGATAAAATTAAAAAGGAGAGCGTCAATTCTCCCGTTATCAGCCACGTAAATAGTGGCCGTTGCCTTACAGTACAGAGGGTAGAGATCCACGAGGTGTCTCGATAGTCAGCACAGAATTTTGAAAATAATAATAAAATCTGCAATTACAGCCTGGATTTGCGGTTTAGATCTCATTATTCGCTACATTCTTGCGTTTTTTTGCTTAATCCCGGGATAACACGGTTCGTACTGTAAAACCCCGTTTACACTTTATGACTGAAGATATAGATTGGGGGTATTGCATTCATTTATATAAGTATGGCTACGCTGGAATAATCATGAATTATCAGAACGACGATTTACGCATTAAAGAGATCAACGAGTTATTACCCCCGGTTGCACTGCTGGAAAAATTCCCCGCTACTGAAAATGCCGCAAATACGGTTGCGCATGCCCGTAAGGCGATTCATAAAATCCTGAAAGGGAGTGACGATCGCCTGTTGGTCGTTATTGGACCGTGCTCAATTCATGATCCGGCTGCCGCCAAAGAGTATGCCGCTCGCCTGCTGGCGCTACGCGAAGAGTTGAAAGGCGAGCTTGAAATCGTCATGCGCGTTTACTTTGAAAAACCGCGTACCACGGTTGGCTGGAAAGGGCTTATCAACGATCCGCATATGGACAACAGTTTCCAGATCAACGACGGCCTGCGCATTGCACGTAAACTGCTGCTGGATATTAATGACAGCGGATTGCCGGCAGCGGGTGAATTCCTCGATATGATCACCCCGCAATATCTTGCGGATCTGATGAGCTGGGGGGCGATTGGCGCGCGTACCACTGAGTCTCAGGTGCACCGTGAGCTGGCGTCTGGTCTTTCCTGTCCGGTTGGCTTTAAAAACGGTACCGATGGCACCATCAAAGTTGCCATTGATGCCATTAACGCCGCAGGCGCGCCGCACTGTTTCCTGTCGGTGACGAAATGGGGTCACTCCGCCATTGTGAATACCAGCGGTAATGGCGATTGCCATATCATTCTGCGTGGCGGCAAAGAGCCGAACTACAGCGCCCAGCACGTCGCAGACGTAAAAGAAGGTCTGGTCAAAGCGGGTCTGTCTCCACAGGTGATGATCGACTTTAGCCATGCAAACTCCAGCAAGCAGTTTAAAAAGCAGATGGATGTGGCTACAGACGTTTGCGGGCAGGTAGCCGGTGGTGAGAAAGCGATTATTGGCGTGATGATCGAAAGTCATCTGGTGGAAGGTAATCAGAATCCGGATAGCGGTGAACCGCTGACCTACGGCAAGAGCATCACTGATGCCTGCATTGGTTGGGAAGATACCGATGCGGTACTGCGCCAGCTAGCGAATGCGGTTAAAGCGCGTCGCGGGTAAAAAACTTATCCGGGCTACGCTCGGTAGGCCGCCGGATAAGGCAACGCAGCCATCCGGCAATAAAAAAAGCGTGGAGCATTCCACGCTTTTTTCGTTTGAACCGGGATGAAAATTACTTCGCTTTACCCTGGTTGGCTACCGCTGCAGCTTTTGCGGCGATCTCGTCAGCGTTACCCAGATAGTAATGTTTGATCGGCTTGAAGTTTTCGTCGAACTCATACACCAGCGGGACACCGGTCGGGATGTTCAGTTCAAGAATTTCATCTTCGCCCATGTTATCCAGGTATTTCACCAGCGCACGCAGGGAGTTACCGTGAGCGGCGATAATCACACGCTCACCGCTTTTCATGCGCGGCAGAATGGTTTCATTCCAGTAAGGGATAACGCGATCGATAGTCAGCGCCAGGCTTTCGGTAACCGGCAGTTCTTTGTCTGTCAGTTTGGCATAACGTGGATCGTGACCCGGATAACGCTCGTCATCTTTAGTCAGTTCCGGCGGGGTGACCGCAAAGCCGCGACGCCATTGCTTAACCTGCTCGTCACCGTATTTCTCAGCCGTTTCGGCTTTGTTCAGCCCCTGCAGCGCGCCGTAATGACGTTCGTTCAGTTTCCAGGATTTCTCAACCGGCAGCCAGGCCTGATCCAGTTCGTCCAGGACATTCCACAGGGTGTGGATGGCACGTTTCAGCACAGAGGTATAAGCAAAATCGAAGCTGTAGCCTTCCTCTTTCAGCAGTTTACCTGCCGCTTTTGCTTCGCCCACGCCTTTTTCAGACAGGTCAACATCATACCAACCGGTAAAACGGTTTTCGTTGTTCCACTGACTTTCACCGTGACGTACCAGAACCAGCTTAGTTACAGCCATACACTCACTCCTATAAATCATATTGAATGATAATAATTATCATTATATTGCCGTAATGCGCCAGCGGCAATGCTTACGCATAACCATAGCGAAAATAGCGGCGCAGTGTAAGGTTCTTGTGAACTCAAGGTTGCGATTTTGTCTTTGAGTGGTGTGGTTTTGAGCGGATTCCGCATGGGAATAAATGACGAGCCGGGTATTGGCTCGTCACGGTTAACTGTCAGGCAGGAATAAACCGGTATTCGGTCAGGCTGGAATACTCTTCACCCGGTCGCAGGAAGCAGTCTGGCTGCGGCCACTCCGGATGATTTGGGCTGTCAGGCAGAAATTCACTTTCCAGCGCCAGTCCTTGCCAGTCGGCATAGACTTCAGGCCCACGGGATGGCGTACCGTCGAGGAAGTTACCGGAATAGAACTGCAATGCCGGGGCAGAGGTGTATACCTCCATCTGCAGTTTTTCATCCTGGGACCACAGTCGAGCGACCGGCGTATGCGCATCGCCTTGCGCCTGCAACAAGAAAGCGTGATCGTAACCTTTCACCATGCGCTGATCGTCATCGGCCAGAAATTCGCTGGCGATGATTTTCGGGGAACGGAAATCAAAAGTGCTTCCGGCGACGGATTTCAGCCCGTCATGCGGGATGCCCATTTCGTCTACGGGTAAATACTCGTCCGCCAGAATTTGCAGCTTGTGCTGGCGCACATCCGTTTTATCGCCGTCGAGATTAAAGTAGACGTGATTTGTCAAATTTACCGGGCAGGGCTTATCCACCGTCGCACGGTAGGTAATCGAAATACGGTTATCATCGGTCAGGCGATATTGCGCGGTGGCGCAGAGGTGACCCGGAAAACCCTGGTCGCCATCGTCAGAGGTTAAGGCAAACAGCACCTGACGGTCATTCTGATTGACTATTTGCCAGCGGCGTTTGTCGAAGCCGTCCGGCCCACCGTGCAGTTGGTTGTCACCCTGACTGGGTATTAATTCGACGGTCTCACCGGCAAAGGTATAACGGCTGTCGGCGATACGGTTAGCGTAGCGGCCGATGGATGCGCCTAAAAATGCGGCCTGGTGCGGGTACTGCTCCGGGCTGGCGCAGCCGAGTAATGCTTCGCGCACGCTACCATCGCTAAGCGGGATACGGGCAGACAGCAGCGTCGCGCCCCAGTCCATCAGCGTGACGACCATCCCCGCGTCATTACGCAGGGTGAGCAGGCGAAACGGCTGGCCGTCGGGCGCCATTACGGGAATTTCGTTTAGCACTGTCCGGCTCCTTGTGACGGTTTGCAGACGTAAAAGGTTTCCTTGATACCGGTTTTCGCTTCGTACTGTTCAGCGACAGCCTGCTGTACGGCAGGAACCAAATCTTGTGGGATCAGCGCCACGATGCAGCCGCCGAAGCCGCCGCCGGTCATACGTACACCGCCTTTATCGCCAATGGTCGCTTTGACAATCTCGACCAGCGTATCAATTTGCGGCACGGTGATTTCGAAGTCATCGCGCATTGAAACGTGAGATTCCGCCATCAGTTGGCCCATGCGCAGCAGATCGCCTTTTTCCAGCGCCTGCGCGGCTTCAACGGTACGCGCATTTTCCGTGATCACGTGACGAACGCGTTTGGCGACAATCGGATCCAGCTCGTGGGCGACGGCGTTAAACGCTTCAAGGCTGACATCACGCAGCGCGGGTTGTTGGAAGAAACGCGCGCCGGTTTCACACTGTTCGCGACGGGTGTTGTACTCACTGCCAACCAGCGTACGTTTAAAGTTGCTGTTGATGATCACCACCGCCACACCTTCCGGCATGGAAACCGCTTTGGTGCCCAGCGTACGGCAGTCGATCAGTAGCGCATGATCTTTCTTGCCCAGCGCCGAGATGAGCTGGTCCATAATGCCGCAGTTGCAGCCGACAAACTGGTTTTCCGCTTCCTGGCCGTTCAGGGCAATCTGCGCGCCGTCGAGCGGCAGATGATAGAGTTGCTGGAACACGGTACCAACGGCGACTTCCAGCGAGGCGGAAGAGCTTAATCCCGCACCCTGTGGGACGTTACCGCTAATCACCAGATCCGCGCCGCCAAAGGCGTTATTGCGCTTTTGCAGATGCTTCACGACGCCGCGCACGTAGTTTGACCACTGTTGGGTTTCGTGGGCGATAATCGGCGCATCAAGAGAGAACTCATCTATCTGATTGTCGTAATCCGCCGCAATCACACGAACGGTGCGATCATCGCGGGCCGCGCAGCTGATAACCGTTTGATAGTCGATGGCGCACGGCAGGACGAAGCCGTCATTATAATCAGTGTGTTCGCCGATCAGGTTTACACGGCCGGGTGCCTGAATGGTATGGGTGGCAGGGTAGCCAAACGTTTCAGCAAACAGAGATTGTGTTTTTTCTTTCAGACTCATTATTTAAACTCCGGATTCGCGAAAATGGGTGTCGCTGACCGCACGCAGACGGTCTGCCGCTTGTTCTGCTGTCAGATCGCGTTGGGTCTCCGCCAGCATTTCGTAACCAACCATAAACTTACGTACGGTCGCGGAACGTAGCAGCGGTGGATAAAAGTGTGCGTGCAACTGCCAGTGGTCATTCTCTTCGCCGTTAAACGGTGCGCCGTGCCAGCCCATAGAGTAGGGGAAAGAGCACTGGAACAGGTTGTCATAACGACTGGTCAGTTTTTTCAACGCCAGCGCCAGGTCAGTTCGCTGTTCGTCGGTCAAATCGGTAATTCGCAGGACATGCGCTTTTGGCAGCAGCAGCGTTTCGAATGGCCATGCCGCCCAATAGGGCACGACTGCCAGCCAGTGTTCGGTTTCTACTACCGTCCGGCTGCCGTCTACCTGTTCACGCTGGACATAATCCAGCAGCATTGGCGTGCCCTGCTCGGCAAAGTATGCTTTTTGCAGACGGTCTTCACGTTCGGCTTCGTTGGGCAGGAAACTGTTGGCCCAAATCTGTCCGTGCGGGTGCGGGTTTGAACATCCCATCGCCGCACCTTTATTCTCAAATACCTGCACCCAGGGATAGGTTTTCCCTAAATCTGCGGTTTGTTCCTGCCACGTTTTCACGATTTCGGTCAGCGCGGGTACGCTGAGTTCCGGTAGCGTTTTGCTGTGATCGGGTGAGAAGCAAATCACGCGGCTGGTACCGCGTGCGCTCTGGCAACGCATTAATGGGTCGTGGCTGTCGGGAGCATCCGGGGTATCAGACATCAGCGCGGCAAAATCGTTGGTAAAAACGTAGGTCCCGGTGTAATCGGGGTTTTTATCACCGGTAACGCGTGTATTGCCTGCACACAGGAAGCAGTCCGGATCATGCGCGGGCAGTACCTGTTTAGATGGCGTTTCCTGCGCCCCCTGCCAGGGGCGTTTTGCACGATGAGGCGAAACGAGGATCCACTGTCCGGTGAGCGGGTTAAAGCGGCGGTGTGGATGATCGACAGGGTTGAATTGCGTCATAACGTGTCCTTAATCCGAATATCCCTGTGGATGGCGTGATTGCCAGTGCCAGGTATCTTGTGCCATTTCATCCAGTGTACGCGTCACGCGCCAGTTAAGTTCGCGGTCTGCTTTGCTGGCATCGGCCCAGTAGGCAGGCAGATCGCCGTCGCGGCGCGGAGCAAAATGGTAGTTCACTGGCTTACCACAGGCTTTGCTGAAGGCATTGACCACATCGAGTACGCTGCTACCAACGCCAGCGCCAAGGTTGTAAATATGTACCCCTTGCTTGCCTGCCAGTTTTTCCATGGCGACAACGTGGCCGTCGGCAAGATCCATCACGTGGATGTAATCGCGAACGCCGGTACCGTCTTCGGTCGGGTAGTCATTACCAAATATGGCCAGAGACTCACGGCGGCCCACGGCAACCTGCGCGATGTAAGGCATCAGATTGTTAGGGATGCCTTGCGGGTCTTCGCCCATGTCTCCTGACGGATGTGCGCCAACCGGATTGAAATAGCGCAGCAACGCGATGCTCCACTCAGGTTGTGCTTTTTGCAGATCGGTCAGGATCTGCTCGACCATCAGCTTACTTTTGCCGTACGGGCTTTGTGGTGTGCCGGTGGGGAAGCTTTCAACGTAAGGAATTTGCGGCTGATCGCCGTAGACTGTGGCGGAGGAGCTGAATATGAAGTTTTTCACGTTGGCGGCGCGCATCGCATTGACCAGACGCAGAGTGCCGTTGACGTTGTTGTCATAGTACTCCAGCGGCTTAGCAACGGATTCGCCGACGGCCTTCAGACCGGCAAAGTGGATGACCGTATCGATGGCATGATCGTGCAGGATTTCGGTGATCAGCGCTTCGTTACGGATATCACCTTCGACGAAGGTCGGATGTTTTCCACCTAAACGCTCAATAACGGGCAGTACGCTGCGCTTACTGTTGCAGAGGTTATCAAGGATCACGACGTCGTGGCCATTCTTAAGCAACTGCACACAAGTGTGGCTTCCAATGTAACCGCTACCACCTGTAACCAATACTCTCATAATTCGCTCCGTTATGCCTATATCATGTAATGAAGATAGCATAACAAAGTTGTGAAAAGTGTGACATGGGATAAATTAGTGGAATCGTTTACACATGCTGACTTTCAACGCCTGAATTTTATTTTTTTATTTTAAATCATTATGTTATTTAATGATTGCAGCTTTTATCTGAAAAATCAGGCCTAAAAAAAGGCGCATTAACGCGCCCCGGTATGAAAACTAACGCAGGGATGATTGCCGATAGGTGTAGATATCGTTTTCTGGTACGAACTCCAGTCGGTGGGTAATGCAGGAGGGTGCATCTTCAGCATGGTGAGAAACAAACAGTAATTGGGTTTCACCTTCACCGATCAGAACATCAACGAAGCGGCGGATCAACTGGCGGTTTAGCGGGTCCAGGCCTTGCAAGGGTTCATCAAGGATCAATAGCGTAGGGTGTTTCACTAACGCGCGGACGATCAGCGCCAGGCGCTGCTGCCCCCAGGAAAGGCTGTGGAAAGGGGCGTCTACAGTGCGTTTATCCATTCCCAGAATATCCAGCCACTGTTGCACCAGCTTGTATTGTCTGTCTGATACCGCCTGATAAATACCGATTGAATCGAAGTAGCCGGAAAGAATAACGTTACGCACCGTGGTGCTTACCCGGTAATCGAGATGCAGGCTGCTGCTGACGTAGCCAATGTGCTTTTTAATATCCCAGATAGTTTCGCCACTACCCCGACGACGGCCAAACAGCGTCAAATCGTTGCTATAGCCTTGCGGATGATCGCCGGTGATTAAACTGAGTAGCGTTGATTTTCCCGCCCCGTTGGGGCCGACAATCTGCCAGTGTTCCCCTGGGTTTACCTGCCAGCTCAGATGATGAAGAATTGGCCGATCGTTATAGGAAACGACCCCGTCGTTGAGCATAATCCGCGGTTCGTTCTCAGCCAATATGCGGCGCACGGAAGGTTCATCCGGTTCGGGGAGGGTAATACCATCAAGCCGTTCACTATGGGCAAGTTGGGCGATTAACGCTTGTTGCAGAAGAGCCGTTTTTTCACCGGTTTCTGTCAATGTGCAATCGGCGAGTACGCCAGCAAATTGCACAAAATCGGGGATCTCATCAAAGCGGTTTAGCACCAGCACTAACGTAAAACCGGCCTGATGTAACGCCGCGAGCAGTTCTGCCAACTGGCGACGTGAAGCCACATCCAGCCCGTCAAACGGTTCATCAAGGATCAGCAAATCGGGTTCAGACATCAGCGCCTGACAGAGCAGCGTTTTCCGCGTTTCGCCAGTGGAAAGGTATTTGAAACGTCTGCTGAGCAGTGAGGTAATACCAAACTGCTGCGCCAGGGCGGCACAGCGAGCAGGGTCGCTGACCTCATCCTGAATAATTTCCGCGGTGGTGCGCCCGGTATCGTCTTCGCCTGGGCTCAGAAGATCGGTGTTGTTACGCTGCCATTCGTCGCTGACCAGCTTTTGTAGCTGCTCAAAGGAGAGACGGGTGATACGCATGAACTGGCTGTGGCGTTCGCCGTTGAGTAACGGCAATTCTCCGGCCAGCGCACGCGCCAGTGCGGATTTTCCGCTGCCGTTAGACCCCACAAACGCCCAGCTATCACCCGCGTTTAACGTCAACGAATTCAACTGAAGCGTTTTGGTATCACTCAGACGAAACGTGCCTTGCGAAATTTGCAACGATGACATTTTGCATCCCATTTTTTGCAGCGATGAATGACAGGGATACGTTGTCCGGGCGGGAATGTCAATGCAGTTTGTTGCCGGATGGCGGCGCGGGTACCTTATCCGGCCTGAACGTAGGCCTGATAAGCGCAGCGCCATCAGGCGAAGCGGGCTTAAAGATTTAGCACAACGTGGCGATAATCACTCTGTCCGCGTTGAAATAGGCAGTGACATTCGCGCCTTCTTGCAGTGATAGCGCATCGTCAGTCGGAACGGTGGCGCACAGCGTTTGTCCATCCGGCAAGGTCATTAACACTTCACACTGCTCGCTTCCGCGTTCAATATGGCTGATGGTGCCTTGCAATTGGTTATCGGCGGCCTGAGCGATAGCATCATCCTGGGTGATCCCCACCCACGGCGCTTTCAACAGGATCAAGACTTCTTTGCCTTCATCAAGCCCCAGACGTTCACCGCTCTGCGCGGTAATCGCCACTTTCAACCGTGTTTCGCCATCGGCCAGCAGGACGTCAACATGCTGTTGAACCTGGTCGTGGTCGCGTGCGGTGATGGTGCCAAACCATTGGTTACGCGCACTGGTTTGTAGTGAGAAGCGGGAGATGGCCGCCAGCAGGCTATTAAGTGGAACCGCATCGTCATCGCTGAGGACATCGAAGGCTTTTTGCTGAATTTGCGCCAGCAGATCGTATAACTGAATCAGGCGCTGGCCGTAGCGGGTTAACACTGCACCGCCGCCGCCTTTGCCACCGGTGGCGCGCTCTACCAGCGTCTGCTCACTCAGCTGGTTCATTTCGTTAATCGCGTCCCAGGCGCTTTTATAACTGATACCTGCATCCTTCGCGCCCTGACTGATGGAGCCGGAAAGCGCAATGTGCTTAAGCAGAGAAATGCGGCGGGGATCGGCAAACAGTTTTTGCTGAAGTTTCAGTGTAAGAAGGATTTCGGCCTGCATAACAAGCTCCTGGCAAAAAAGGGTATTGTGACGGAAAACAGTGCCTGAGCAAAGCCGACCGCACAAAAGGGGAGTGCTTTTCTGTGTTATGTGGTTAGAATACAACTAAGGACTATATCTGGAGTTGACCATGTTAGAGTTATTGAAAAGTCTGGTATTCGCCGTAATCATGGTACCTGTGGTAATGGCCATCATTCTGGGACTGATTTACGGACTGGGTGAAGTGTTCAACATTTTTTCCGGTATCGGTCAGAAAGACCAGTCCAGACAGAATCATTGATTCCCCGAACGCCCGCTTAGCCGGGCGTTTTTTATTGCTCATTATCCAACTGCGTTAGTTCCTCAAGATCCTGCTTTCCCTGCCGATATTTTCTTTGTGTAACCTCTAATTGGTAGTAATAACCACTGGGAAAATCCTGATTTAATCGTTATATTTGCGCCTACATAACGAAACTCAAAGGAGTTACAGATGGCACGTACATGGTTACGCTTGTTTGCAGGGGCAACACTTTCTCTTTCTGTTGCCGGACATGCACTGGCGGATGAAGGTAAAATCACAGTGTTTGCAGCGGCGTCGTTAACGAACGCGATGCAGGACATTGCCGCAGAATATAAAAAAGAGAAGAATGTTGATGTTGTCTCCTCTTTTGCCTCTTCTTCTACGCTGGCACGCCAGATTGAAGCCGGTGCACCGGCCGATCTGTTTATTTCTGCCGATCAGAAATGGATGGATTACGCGGTAGACAAAAAGTCTATCGATACCGCAACGCGCAAAACGCTGCTCGGTAACAGTCTGGTCGTTGTCGCGCCGAAAGCCAGCGCACAGAAAGACTTCACCATCGACAGCAAAACCAACTGGACCAGCCTGTTGAACGGTGGTCGTCTGGCGGTCGGCGATCCGGAACATGTTCCGGCGGGTATTTACGCGAAAGAAGCGCTGCAAAAACTGGGAGCATGGGATACCCTGGCGCCGAAACTGGCTCCGGCTGAAGATGTTCGTGGCGCATTGGCGCTGGTTGAACGTAACGAAGCCCCACTGGGCATTGTCTATGGTTCTGATGCCGTCGCCAGCAAAGGCGTAAAAGTTGTGGCGACCTTCCCGGAAGACTCACATAAAAAAGTGGAATACCCCATTGCGGTTGTTGATGGGCACGCCAACGCAACGGTCAGCGCGTTCTATGATTACCTGAAAGGACCGCAGGCTTCTGAAATCTTCAAACGTTATGGATTTACGACCAAGTAATGATACTGACCGATCCTGAATGGCAGGCCGTCATACTGAGCCTGAAAGTTTCTTCCCTGGCCGTCTTGTTTAGCCTGCCGTTTGGGATCTTCTTTGCCTGGCTACTGGTACGCTGTAAGTTCCCAGGCAAAGCGCTGCTCGACAGCGTACTGCACTTGCCGCTGGTACTGCCTCCGGTCGTGGTGGGGTACCTGCTGCTGGTGGCTATGGGGCGGCGCGGATTAATTGGCGAGTGGCTATATGACTGGTTCGGTATCACGTTTGCGTTTAGCTGGCGTGGTGCGGTGCTGGCCGCGGCGGTGATGTCTTTCCCTCTGATGGTGCGGGCAATACGTCTGGCGCTGGAAGGTGTTGATGTCAAGCTGGAGCAAGCGGCCCGCACGCTGGGGGCCGGGCGCTGGCGCGTATTTATGACCATTACCTTACCGTTGATGCTGCCTGGCATTATCGTCGGCACGGTGCTGGCGTTCGCGCGTTCCCTCGGTGAATTCGGCGCAACCATTACTTTTGTCTCCAATATTCCGGGTGAAACCCGCACCATTCCTTCGGCAATGTACACCCTCATCCAGACCCCCGGCGGCGAAAGCGCGGCGGCAAGGTTATGTATCATCTCTATTGTGTTAGCGCTGATTTCGCTACTGATTTCTGAATGGCTGGCACGTATTAGCCGTGAACGGACGGGGCGATAATCATGCTGGAACTTAATTTCTCCCAGACGCTGGGAACCCACTGTCTGACGCTCAACGAAACGCTGCCAGCCAGCGGTATTACCGCTATTTTTGGTGTCTCTGGCGCGGGCAAAACGTCGCTGATTAATGCTATCAGTGGTCTGACCCAACCCCAGTCCGGGCGCATTGTGCTCAACGGTCGGGTATTGAATGACGTTGAAAACGGTATCTGCTTGACGCCTGAAAAACGCCGGGTGGGCTATGTTTTTCAGGATGCGCGTCTGTTCCCGCATTACAAAGTGCGCGGTAATCTGCGCTATGGTATGGCAAAAAGCATGGCCGGGCAGTTTGATAAGCTGGTGGCATTGCTGGGCATTGAGCCTTTGCTTGACCGTCTACCCGGCGGCCTTTCCGGTGGTGAAAAGCAGCGTGTTGCTATTGGTCGGGCGCTACTTACCGCACCAGAGTTATTGCTGCTTGATGAACCGTTAGCCTCACTGGATATTCCGCGCAAACGCGAACTGCTGCCTTATCTGCAACGCCTGGCGCGTGAAATTAATATTCCCATGTTGTATGTCAGCCATTCGCTTGATGAGATTTTGCATCTGGCCGATAAAGTGATGGTGTTGGAAAACGGGCAGGTCAAAGCGTTTGGCTCACTGGAGGATGTCTGGGGGAGCAGTGTGATGCATCCCTGGCTACCGAAAGAGCAGCAGAGCAGCATACTGAAAGTTAACGTACTGGAGCATCACCCGCATTATGCGATGACCGCGCTGGCGCTGGGCGATCAGCATCTGTGGGTCAATAAGCTGGATCAACCGCTGCAAACTGCGCTGCGCATTCGTATTCAGGCGTCGGATGTTTCACTGGTATTACAACCGCCGCAGCAGACCAGTATTCGTAACGTGTTGCGCGCCAAGGTTGCGCAGAGCTATGACGACAACGGGCAGGTGGAAGTGCAGCTTGAGGTCGGCGGGAAAACGCTGTGGGCGAGGATCAGCCCGTGGGCCAGGGATGAGCTGGGCATCAAACCTGGCCTGTGGCTGTACGCACAAATTAAGAGCGTGTCGATTACTGCCTGATTACAGCAACTGAGAATAGATAAATTTGGCGATGCTGTCGGTGGTGTTGTCACCTATCACGATGTTGGCGCGGGCTTTGACTGCATCATCGGCATTGCCCATCGCCACGCCGGTACCCGCGGCTTCCAGCATACTGATATCATTGAAGTTGTCGCCAAAAGCGATCACGTTTTCCATTGATCCACCTTGCGCTTCAATCCACTGGGCAAGGCGTCTTCCTTTGCTATTGCCTTTACGGGCCACGTCAACCTGATCGTGCCAGGACCACTCACACTCCAGCCCTAGCTGCTGTTCAACATGTTTACCAAACTGCTGCAGCTTTGGAATATCTTCGTCAGTCAGGGCAAATTTCCACACGGCATTAACGTCATGCGCGGCCTGTGCCAGCGAAGGAACCTGAGTGAAGGTCGGGCGCTGTTCCGGCGGCAGCGTTTGTGCCCAGTTAGCGGTACGCACGACATGCCCGGTCGGGCGTTCATACAGCATGGCCTCGTCAACATACATCAGCCCGTGGATCTGATGTTCATTCAGCATATCAATCAACTGCAACGCCTGGTTAACCGGAAGGGGATCGGATTCCAGTACCTTTTTTGCCTGATAATCATACAAGTAGGTACCGTTACAGCAAATTGCAGGTGTATCCAGCGCCAGTGCCTGATAAAAAGGATGAATAGCAACGTGATGGCGACCTGTGACAATGATAAGTTGGTAGCCTGCTTCTCTGGCGCGAGAGAGCGCCTCGAGAGAGGATGGCAGCAAGGTTTTTTTCGGGGTCAGCAACGTACCGTCTAAATCCAGGGCAATCACGCGTGCGGTCATAGGTTTTTCCAGATGAAGGTTGAGAATTTTGTCTGTCAGAATGGTACACCGAGTCGGGGGCCGGACAAAATTCTGAGCCTTAATTAAGCATTCACCGATAAAAGCGTCTACCTTAGGCGTGTGTCAGGCCATTGCAGCCACCTGCCAAAAAGCAAAGGAGTATTCATGAAGCAAACCGTTTATACCGCCAGCCCTGAGAGTCAGCAAATTCACGTCTGGGGCCTGAATCACGATGGTTCACTGACGCTGACGCAGGTGGTTGATGTACCGGGTCAGGTACAGCCGATGGTCGTCAGCCCGGATAAGCGTTATCTCTATGTTGGCGTGCGCCCGGAGTTTCGGGTGCTGGCATACCGTATTGCGCCTGATGACGGTGCACTGACATTCGCTGCGGAATCTGCCCTGCCGGGGAGCCCGACGCATATTTCGACCGATCATCAAGGGCGTTTCGTATTCGTCGGCTCTTATAACGCGGGTAGTGTGAGCGTCACGCGTCTGGAAGATGGCCTGCCGGTGGAACTGGTTGACGTGGTTGACGGTCTGGATGGCTGCCACTCGGCCAATATCTCACCAGATAACCGTACGTTGTGGGTTCCTGCGTTGAAACAGGATCGTATCTGCCTGTTCACCGTCAGTGATGATGGCCATTTGGTTGCACAGGAACCCGCGGAAGTGACTACCGTTGAAGGTGCGGGTCCGCGTCATATGGTGTTCCATCCGAATCAGCAATATACCTACTGCGTGAATGAGTTGAACAGTTCAGTCGATGTTTGGGAACTGAAAGATCCGTACGGCAAAATTGAGTGTGTACAGACGCTGGATATGATGCCTGCTGATTTCTCTGATACACGCTGGGCGGCAGATATCCATATTACGCCAGATGGTCGTCATCTGTATGCCTGTGACCGTACCGCCAGCCTGATTACGGTATTCAGCGTATCAGAAGACGGAAGTGTGCTGACGAAAGAAGGCTTCCAGCCTACTGAAACACAGCCGCGCGGTTTTAATATCGACCACAGCGGGAAATACCTGATTGCCGCAGGGCAGAAGTCCCACCATATTGCGGTGTATGAAATTGCGGGTGAACAGGGATTGCTGGCAGAGAAAGGACGCTATGCGGTAGGCCAGGGCCCAATGTGGGTGGTGGTTAACGCGTACTAATCACTGCGACGCCCGCTTGCGGGCGTCATTATCTGAACGTGATTCCTGTTTTTGCTGTACCTGCCTATTTCATTTTCGTTTGTGATAACTCAGACTACCCATATTGACTGAGGGCTGAGGTCGTTTCTTCATTTCATCTCTCACCCGCACTAAATATTTTCCTAAAAGTCTATTTTTTTAAACGTGGGATATCGTGTATTAAATTTCAATGAGATAATTGAAATGAAAATATATAAATAATTGTGATGCAATTTAAAATTAAATTTTCATTATATATATATTATCTGAATAATTGACGTAATTTTAAGATTACGGAAATATGTCCTCTGAATTAATAAGGCGTGTAAGCGTAATTAGAATATCTACTAATTTATAGTGGTAGGCATATTGGGAGTGAAAAAATGAGTAAAATGAACATATCTGGTTCATCGGGTTCTACCGCTGGGGTACAGAACCATTCTTCGGAGACTCAACGCAGCCGCAGTACCGGAGATCTTAGTAAAAATCTTCAATCAGTTAAAAATAAAACAGAGCAAAAATCAGAAGCACTTTCCCGAATTTCTTCTATTAGTCGTTTGCCTAAAGGTCAACCCAACATTGAGCCTTCTAAGAGCATCAGGGTACCTCAGGGGCCGGGTGGCATACCGCAGATCACTCAAATGGGGGTCTATACCCTTGATTCAGGTAACGGTGGGACGTCAACGAGCCTTAAAATAAACGTGCCAGCGAGGCATGTGGGTGATCCATTGGTTAAGTATTCACTGGCCAAAATGGAAAATGATGAGACATTTGTCAGAACCCTTGACATAAAAGAAAGAATGGCTCTCATCGCTGATAGCAAAAATAATTCTGCAGGAAATAAACTAATCAGCACTGAAGGTATTCAATGCGGTGATAAGATTATTCCATGGGATAATTTCATTGCCTGGCAGAAGCCTGAAACAAGTACTTTTGATAAGCCGAATAATGCCGCTAAGTTAATACTATTTTTCCGCAAAGGTGAGGGCGTTGCTGTTCTTAATGAAGCAAACCGACTGAATTTGAATCATTTATGCAAAACAACCGAAACGTTAGACTGTTTTTATCCTGCACGTCTGTGTAATAAGTCACCGGACTTGCACGAAATTAAAGTGAGTGAATATGTTGATTCACTGATTCATGAGTTTGGGACTGCGGTTCCTGAGCGTGTTGCTTTAACAAAGCGCTATGCTGAGGCCATGGATTCCTATGGTAAAGATAAGCTTTATCATCTGCGTAAAAACATTGACGCAATGTGTACTGATTCAAATGGAAAGAGCAGGGAAGCACTGGGACTAAGCCATCGTTACAGACATGAGCAGGCTAAGGGGGTATCTGAAGCTAAGAAAACCTACGCGCAAGGAATTAAGGCACTGTCCGCGGACTGGGACCGGCCAACCAGTGCGAAAAACTGGAGCGATAACGATACGCTACGCTGCGCGGTGATTGAAAACGTTATTAAATCAGGGCATGCAAACAGAATATCGGATGCTGATGCGAAGAAATATTTTCCGACGATTTATACCAGTAAGAGATTCAATCAGTACATTAATACTGTTTACGCTAACTCTGGCTATCAAATAGCTTTGCGTTCCATGGTGAATAGTAATGATTTTAGCGGAATACAAGGTATTAATGAGGTCTCACCGAGAGCGAGAGCGGAAAATATCAAGAGTGCTATTTCCAATCTGGAGGAGTTGGCATTACTAAACCCCAAAAAAATCAGGCGTGAACTGAAAAGGAATGAAAAGGAACTACTTAATCATCTTGAGCAGAATAGTACCCTGGATAAAGATGTCAAAACTTTAGCGTACGGAAAAGAGATTGATAAGCTTTCTAATCAGTTGAATCTCTTGAAAAATAAAGCTTATCGTAAAGAAATTGCCTCGCTTAAAATGGAGCTGAAAAAAATCACCGAACCTGAACCGGGTAGCATGGAGCATATGGTTGCGACAAGCCTATCCCGTAACAATGTTCAGAGTAAATATTCAGAAAAGAGTATAGATACTCTCAGAGCATTGAGAGATGAAAAGGTTCTTGGACTGCGTGGGAACGAAAACAAGCATGAGCGGGAATGCCTCAGACAGCAAATTGCCTGGTTGGACAATCATATTGAGTCTGTTGTTGAAACATATTATGGATTCTTATCACTTAAAGATAAAGTAGATTTCTTGCTACAGGAATCTGACATTGCATGGGGAAAGTATGCTGACTATTTAAGCGAGCCTGTCGACAAGGAACTGGTGAGGAAATATCACCATATGGCCATCACCAGAAATAGCCAGTTAAAGTATTTAATTTCTGCAATAAAAAAATAAGTAATGAAAATTATATTTTCTCGCCTGGGGATATTGAACATATTTCAAACCAAATTTCAAACCCAAACTGCTTATGCATACCCGATATACCTGATGGCATAAAATTCGATAAGAAAGTATTTCGTTCACTGGAAAAAACGCGTGACAGTTTCTCAGAGTTTAGTACATGGGCATGGTGCCAAAAATATAACGCCACCCATGATCCTGTATCTAGAAATACTTTGCGAAATAAAAAATTATCTGATGTAAGTATCAATAAAAATGAACCTTTGGCAGATTCAGATAATGTAGAAAAATCTCTACAGGTTAAAGACAATGTAAATCCTAAAAATAAAGATACCCTGAGAAAGGAAATTATCAACGAGATTGATTTTAAAAAATACAATTCTCAAATTGATGGTGAAATAGCTGTCTTGGCACTTTATTCTTATTTAGCAGAGCGTAATGTTCAGCTCAATATTTTGGAGGCTGATAAAGAATCACGTGTACCTATCGAACTCATAGCAGCGGGTAGAGGGTTGAATATAAAAAAACTGCCTAAAACTGATAACTCCGTTTCCATTATTCTTGATAGTAGTCATTATTCTGGCTTTGATCCAAAAAAAGCAAAAACATATTCATCTACAGGAGATGGCAACTGTCTTTTTCATTCCGTTGCTAATATGTTAAAAATTAATAATATTGAAATGGAAGGTATTAATGATATCGTGGATGTGGATGGTGTTTATCTTAATCAACTGACAAAAGAACATTTTAATAATAATTTTGATAAGTTTATTGCCGCATTTTTTAACTCTGATGACGAAAGTGACACTACAAATGGAAAGCGTACGAAAGCTCTTTTCCATCTTGTGAAAGAATATAAAAATTTGCCATTGGAAACTGTCGAATCTGGCGCAACGGCTTCCGGGGATGATAATTCCCTTGAATTTAAGATTACTTTTAATGATAAAGTATACACATTAAAAAATGTAAAAGCTCTTGAGGAAATGGCGAAGAAAACCTCTGATAGGGCAGAGAAAAAACAATTACATGAAGAGGTTAAAGAGCAAAAGTCAATTTATAAAAAATTGAATATCCCATTTGAAAGTGTCGAGCTTACTAAAAACAGCATGACTGTCACGGTATTGGAGAAGCAGAAGGACTTGCTTGTACAGGTTAAATATTTTTACGATTCAGAATTTAAGCGTAATGAAGATGCGACAGAATATAAACCAATATCAGGGTCGGGGGATCTTAAAATACCTGGAGTGAATGGTAAAATTTATACTATTCCAGGTTGTACTTATAAAAGATATGAAAGAAAGTTGGGCGCTTCTACAAATTATGATTATTTTAAACAAGTAGAAAATGCAAAAGAAACACATTTTACACATGCTGGTTTTACCAACTATATTGATAATATAATAGCTGAAAATAGATTTGATTATTTCAGAACCATGACACCATCTGAACTTCATGATCTTCGAAAACAAGTTGAACTATTATCACAACAAGAGATGATCGATCGATCCAGTATAAAAATTGAGGGCTACTTTCAGCCACAAATGACAGAAAATAATAAAGTTCCTGGTGCTCATGAGAATATTATCAGTTCTGGTAATCGGATTCCTATTGTCAATAGTGAGATAAAGGGGCTAGATCCAAGATTAGCTATAATTATAAGTAGATTTCCTGATATATTTGAAAAATATAAAAAATTAATATACTCAAAGCTTTCTTTAGATATATCTAAATTGTGTGAATTGCATGAAAGAGAAATTAGAGACATTCTTGCGGAAAATTATATTGAATTGAAGAGTGGAACGGACGCTTTCCTTGGTTTTATGGAGGAGTTTTTATACGTTGCGAAAAAAATTGACCAAGGAGTACAGTATCTATTGAAGGATGAATCAACCTTAAAAATAAGAACGCTACTATCTTCTAGTTCTGATGGTATAGATTCAAAAGGAATAACGGCTATAAAATTTAAAAATGGATTTGATGTGCCGCTAAATGAATTGTTTGTAAGGATTCATTATGGATTCTCCGCAGATAATAATAAGAGGGAAAATAAATTTGATTATCCTGCTCATGTTGATAAATCAAACAAATTTATGTGGGAGGATAAAATGGAAGCATCAATTGATGAATCAAGAATGTTACTCGAAGTTGATGTCCCTTCAAATTGTATTGCTCAGCGAGTTATTAGTGATAATGATATTGATGAGGTGAGTTTTGGATTGGAAAATATAACGTATAATGCCACAATGCTTAAAAAAAAAGGGCTGGATAAAGAACAGTTTCTTAAATTAATGAGTGAAAAATTTAAATTCAAGAATCGCGGTCCTATAATGGTTTTCCAGGATGAAAAATATAGTCCTGATAAGCTTAGTGATAACAGTTTTTGTGACTTTAAAATGTCAACAGATAATCATGATTTCAAGAAGAGATTTGATCAATATTTTGGTGAAAAATATAATAAAGCTAAAGAATTAGCTGAATCCAAAGCAGATAAAAAAGCAGAACACAAAGGCGCTAAAGGTGCAGGTAAAATCGCTAAAGATGTATCTACTGTGAAATCAACATCGTCATCAGTAAACGAAAAAGTGGCGCAGGAGGCGTTACCACAACCCCCCCAGGCACCCTCTCAACCATTGCAAGAAAATGCTGTAAGTAAGGCAATAATAAGCAGCCAGGAAACCATCCGGAAATATTCATCTACTCATTCGCTTACCAGCAACAACAATGAAGCTACGATTCAAGACAATGAAGATGCAGTAGCGGATGATCAGAATACCGAAAGTAGTAAATATTATGATGAACCCGTGACATCAACGGATAGTGTGCGCCAGTCTCAAAAAATCAAAGAGACAGTAAATGTTCCAGGTTTCGATTTGACGTCTGAAAAATCGCTATCGATTGGTACAAACCTAAAATTATCAATTGATAAAAATGGTAAATATTCATTTTCACCAGATATTCCAAAGGGATCTGTTCAGTCAAAAGATGATCTTCAGTCTTGGCGAGTGTCTCAAAACAAGGACGATAGCCTTGCTTTTATGAAGCTTGTTCATAAACAATTTGTTGATAAAATGCTCATTTCAGATTTAAAAGATGAAATATTTACTCAAGCTCTTATTCACTTTACGAAAGTAAATATGGGTAGAGAAAATGTAAGTGAATATATAAATAAACATAAAAATAAAACTGATATTTTTAAAGTTGCTATCTATGAATTGACATCAAGCAAGTCCATTAAGACTGTGAAGAAACTTGTCCCCAATTTTAATGAGGAAGAAGAAATTGATGCTAAAGCTAATATTCTGAAATCAAAGGTTGAGACTTTTTTGTACAATGATGGGCTTAATGTTGTGATTTCTGAAATGAAAGTGCCGAGTGATAAAGAAAATAGTCTGGTGATAATTAAGGAGAGGTATAAAGATTTTTTGTCTATGTATCGTCGTATGCTAGTAGGGCCGGGGGGACTAATACCTGATGAGGGGCTTGCATATCGTATATATAATGGATGTCTTCAGGTAGCAAGAATAAAAGACAATGCTATTATGTCAACCAGTTACAGTCTTACTGAAGGGATAAAGCCCAAGGAACTGTTTATCCCAAATCTAGTGACTACTAATATGCCCATTGAAACCAACGATGCTACTGTTTTAAATACATTCTTAGATAAAAAAGTTAAACCTGAGACGGACCCTGACTTTGTAAAGGAGTATTCATTAGATAAATTGATGTCAGATATGTTCGAGCTGGCAAAGAAGCAAGGGCGTTATCAGGATAATGCTCCATATGTTTTGGAGCCATCATTGAGTAATGGAAATGAAACTGTCGCGGCACAGCCTTCAAATGAGATACCCGCAGGCAAGGCTCCAAAAGAGTTTTTCAGCAAAAGAGAACTCAATCGTATTCTCAGCCGCCAGAGTGTACTGGTACAATAAAAAGAGTGACTTATTCAGGGATGGCGGTAAGCCATCCCTTTGCGCAATTACTGCTTCGGCGCTGCAACCACTTTGCTACCAATACCGCGGTTGTTGTATTCCCACATGCGGTTGAAGTTGGTGTCGTTCAGGTTGCGCTGAATTTCACCTTTGTCATCTTCCGCACCGGTGTTCCCGGCAAACGGGCGTTTTGAGATAACGCTGTCAGCCCAGGGTTTTGCCATGTTAAAGCCTTCGTTGATCACGCTGTCGCGAATAACCACCTGACCATTGGTGTTGGAATCGACATCCAGCGAGCGGCCCAACTGCGCGACGCCATCGCCTGCTGCGGTAAAGCGGCTATTGGTGGCGAGGAAACCGTAGTAAATGTTCGACAGGGTTGCCGGTGCAAAAACGTAGGCTTCCTGCTGGGTGCGGGAGTTCACTACGCGGAAATCGGTGTTATCGAATACCACCGCGCCACGACCAGAAACCATATCCACATCACCTTCAATGTAGCTGTTCGTCACCAGCGTACGCGGCTGACGATCGTTTTCCAGACGGTTTTGTACGCCGCTGTTGGTCACGAAGAAGGTGTTCTGACGTCCCAGAATGTTCACCTTGTCGATCTGCACTTTATCGCCATCGGTACGCAGTGCGACGGCCGGGTGGTTACCCGCATCCACGCTGTCACCGAGGTTGTTTTCGATGGTCAGGTTCTGCAACTGCAGACCATTGTTTTGCGACCAGACAACCGCAGAACACATCACGCCGATGTTTGTGCCGCGTTTATTCTGGCAATTATCATACATATACCACGCAGGTTTACCCGGCATATATTTACCGCCCGGGTTCACCGTACGACGCCAGTCTGCGGTGCTCATTTCGCCATCAATAGCCTGGCCAATTTTCACATCCAGCGGTTTTTCGCCAGTACCGTAGAGCGTCAGGCTTCCTGTCGCCGCCGGGATATAGACCGTGCCCTGATACTCGCCAGGCATGATCGCGATGTACTGACGTTTATTGGTGCGTTTAATGATTGCCGCATCAACTGCTGCCTGAATACTGGTATGGGTAACGCCTTGAGTTCCTGCTGGGCCAACGACAAAGTCAGGCTGGGCGGGCAGAGAAATAGCGGAAGGACTCCATGGCGCAGTGTTTGGCGTCAGAGCTGAGAAATAGTGTGCAGCGACAAAATTTTTCGCTTCATTGGCCGACAGAATCGGGCGCATAGACGTGCCTGGCGCGGTCTGATCGGAAGGACGTTGATCGGGCGGTGTAGAGCTACAGGCGGTCAGCGTCACGCCAAAAGCCATTGCCAGCGCCAGACGGGAAACTGATGAAATGTTCACAGGTTGCTCCGGGCTTTGAAAATTATCCATTGAAGCCTGCTTTTTTATACTAAGTTGAGCGAAACGGGAAGGCGAAAAGGTAAAAAGTTGTTTTTTATAGCAGTAATGTCGGGTGTAGAGAGTTCTTATATCACAATTAGATAACAATTTTGGTCCTTCAGGTTGACAACATCCACAGGATGCAAAATAAATGTCTATACAACCTATGACAAGTGGTGAGTCAAATGCAGCAATTTTTTCCTGATGATGCTATCTGGCGTAATGTCCGCCTGGCGACCATGGATCCTGAACGTGATACTCCGTATGGGCTGGTGGATGGCCATGCGCTGATCGTCCGTCAGGGTAAGATTCGGGATATTGTGCCTGAGTCGTCGTTATACCTTACACACGATAATACCCTTGATATGCAAGGTCGATTGATTACGCCGGGTCTGATTGATTGCCATACGCACCTGGTGTTTGGAGGGAATCGTGCAGGTGAATGGGAACAGCGGCTAAACGGCGTTTCCTACCAACAGATCAGTGCCCAGGGAGGCGGTATTAATGCCACCGTGTCGGCGACCCGTAGCGCCACGGATGAACAACTTCTTCATATAGCGCATCAGCGAATGGAGCGGCTAATAAAAGAAGGCGTAACGTTGCTGGAAATCAAATCGGGCTACGGCCTGGATTTGACGACAGAAGAGAAAATTTTACGCGTCGTGGCTGCGCTGGCGGCAGAAAACACCGTCGAAATAAGCCCAACGCTGTTAGCTGCACATGCCACACCGGCGCAGTATCGCGATGATCCCGATAGCTATATTACGCTGGTGTGCGAGACGATTTTGCCGCAGTTGTGGGAACAGGGTTTGTTTGAAACCGTAGACCTGTTCTGTGAAACCGTGGGCTTTACGCTGGCGCAGAGCGAACGCGTATTTCAGGCCGCGCAGGCGTTGGGCATCCCGGTTAAAGGTCATGTCGAACAACTGTCATTACTGGGCGGGGCGCAACTGGTTAGCCGCTACCACGGATTATCAGCCGATCACATTGAATATCTGGATGAAGCGGGCGTAGCGGCGATGAGCCAAAACGGTACGGTCGGTGTGCTATTGCCCGGCGCTTTTTATTTCCTCAAAGAGAAACAGCGTCCGCCAGTCGAGTTACTACGTCAGTATCAGGTTCCGATGGCGGTGGCGACCGACTACAACCCAGGCACCAGCCCGTTTATTAGCCTGCACTGGGCGATGAATATGGCCTGTGTACAGTTTGGCTTAACGCCGGAAGAGGCATGGGCGGGCGTAACCCGTCATGCGGCCCGGGCGCTGGGGCGCCATGCCACTCACGGACAACTGAAAGCCGGGTTTGTGGCCGATTTTGTGGTGTGGGATGCCGAACTCCCGGTCGAGATCCTCTATGAGCCAGGGCGTAACCCGCTCTACCAACGTGTATTTAAAGGACAACCAGCATGACTAACTGGCAACCTGCTTCTCCTGCGCTCTGGCAGGGGCGTGATGACCGCGCCGAGTCGCCGACTGCGCTACGCCTGTTTCAGACCATTTCGCTTAGCCCGGCATTTACACCGGAAATGTACTCTGAGCAGATAGCACTGCTTGGTTTTGCCTGTGATGAAGGCGTTAAACGTAATCAGGGACGCACGGGAGCCGCCGGCGCACCGGACGCGCTGCGTAAAGCGCTGGCCAATTTAGCCAGTCACGCGGGCCATCAACGGCTGGTCGATTTGGGAAACATTGTGGCCCAGGCGCCCGACCTTGAAAGTGCTCAGCAGGCGCTGCGCACAGCGGTGCAGCGTTGCCTGCAGGCGGATATGCGTACCTTCGTGTTGGGCGGGGGACACGAAACGGCATTTGCGCATGGAGCAGGGGTGTTGGATGCCTTCCCGCAGGCAAAAGTGGGGATTGTTAACCTCGATGCGCACCTGGATCTACGCTACGCCGAACAACCCACATCCGGTACGCCGTTTCGTCAACTGGCGCGCCTCTGTGAGCAACAGCAGCGTGAATTTCATTACGCCTGCGTGGGCGTCAGTCGGGCAGCGAATACCCAGGCGCTGTGGGATGAGGCGCAACGGCTGGGGGTGACCGTGGTGGAAGATCTGCACTGTCATACGGCGCAGGCGCAGCTGGCGCAATTTGTTGCCAACATGGACGTCATCTATCTGACTATCGATCTTGACGTGCTACCTGTTTGGGAAATGCCGGCCGTATCCGCGCCTGCCGCGTTGGGTGTCCCGCTGGCGACGTTGTTGGGGCTGATTGAACCCCTTTGTCGCAGCGGTAAACTCCAGGCGGTGGATATGGTTGAGTTTAACCCGCGTTTTGATGACGATGGCAGGGCGGCACGCGTTGCGGCGCGATTAGGCTGGCAAATTGCACACTGGTGGCACTGACAGGCCTGAGGGAATTGCGCTTATCAGGTCCAGGTTATACCTGTAAACTGCACCTATTAAAATTCTCAGCTTAAGGAAGGCTCACGAATGCACCGAACCCGCCCCCAAACTGCTCCGGCTCCTTTTTACGAAAAGGTCAAACAGGAGATCAGTGAAAAGATTGCCAGCGGTATCTGGCAACCTCACGATCGTATCCCATCGGAGGCGGAGCTGGTGGCGCAGTATGGCTTTAGCCGTATGACCATCAACCGGGCGCTGCGTGAATTAGCGGATGAAGGTTTACTGGTGCGTTTACAGGGGGTGGGGACGTTTGTCGCCGAACCGAAAGGCCAGTCCGCGCTGTTTGAAATTCGTAGCATCGCGGATGAAATTAATGCGCGCCAGCATCAGCATCGATGTGAGGTCCTGACGCTGGAAAGAACCCGGGCAAACGTGCAGCAGGCTTTGGTGTTAAACGTCAAAGAAGGCACCCCCATTTTTCACTCCATCATGGTGCACTATGAGAACGAGCTGCCGGTGCAGATTGAAGATCGCTGCGTGAATGCGGAGATTGTGCCGGAGTATCTGGCGCAGGATTACAGCCAGACCACACCGCATGCTTATCTGTCGCTCATCGCCCCTTTGACGGAAGGAGAACATATTGTCGAAGCGGTACGCGCCAGCGCGGAAGAGTGTGCGCTGTTGCATATCAAAGAGCACGATCCCTGCCTGTTGATCCGCCGCAAAACCTGGTCGGCGTCTTCTATTGTCTCTCATGCCCGTTTGCTGTTCCCGGGTTCCCGCTATCGCCTGCAAGGGCGGTTTATGTCCTGATACAGGATATGAAAACCGTGATTGCTGACGCAATATAATAAAAATGTATCTTAATTGTTAAAATCACCCTTGCGGTAGCTTGTATAGACAAGTATATGTTACTTATCTATCCGACGTTCGCGAGGAGTTTTCTGTCATGTCTCACAGCAAGTATCGTCAGCAGGATGTTCGTGCCCCACGAGGTACCACCTTAACGGCCAAAAGCTGGCTGACCGAAGCGCCGCTGCGCATGTTAATGAACAATCTGGACCCTGATGTGGCGGAAAATCCGCATGAGTTGGTGGTGTACGGTGGGATTGGCCGCGCAGCGCGGGACTGGGAGTGCTATGACGCCATCGTCAAGGCACTGACCGAACTTGAATCCGATGAAACCCTGCTGGTTCAGTCCGGGAAACCGGTCGGCGTGTTCAAAACTCATGACAATGCGCCCCGCGTGCTGATTGCCAACTCCAACCTGGTGCCGCACTGGGCGACCTGGGAACACTTTAACGAGCTGGACGCCAAAGGTCTGGCGATGTATGGCCAGATGACCGCCGGGAGCTGGATCTACATCGGCAGTCAGGGCATCGTGCAGGGGACGTATGAAACCTTCGTTGAGGCCGGACGTCAGCATTATCAGGGCAACCTGAGTGGACGCTGGGTTCTGACCGCCGGGCTGGGCGGCATGGGCGGGGCGCAACCGCTCGCTGCAACGCTTGCGGGCGCGTGTTCTCTGAATATTGAATGCCAGCAAAGCCGCATTGATTTCCGCCTGCGTACCCGTTACGTGGACGAGCAGGCCACCTCACTGGACGACGCGCTGGCGCGTATCGACAAATACACCCGCGAAGGTAAAGCGGTGTCCATTGCGCTGTGCGCGAACGCCGCCGATGTTGTGCCGGAGCTGGTTAAGCGCGGCGTACGCCCGGATATGGTCACTGACCAAACCAGCGCCCACGATCCGCTGCACGGTTATCTGCCGTCCGGCTGGAGCTGGGAAGAGTATCAGGCGAAAGCGGTATCCGATCCGCAGGGCACGGTGCAGGCGGCGAAACGTTCAATGGCAACGCATGTCGAAGCGATGCTGGCGTTTAGCAAAATGGGCGTACCGACGTTTGATTACGGCAATAACATTCGCCAGATGGCCAAAGAGATGGGCGTGGAAAACGCCTTTGATTTCCCGGGCTTTGTGCCGGCTTATATTCGTCCGTTGTTCTGCCGCGGCATTGGTCCGTTCCGCTGGGTGGCGCTTTCCGGCGATCCGCAGGATATTTATAAAACCGATGCCAAAGTGAAAGAGATCGTGGCTGATGATAAGCATCTGCACCACTGGCTGGACATGGCTCGTGAGCGGATCAATTTCCAGGGCTTACCGGCGCGTATCTGTTGGGTTGGTCTGGAATGGCGACAAAAGCTGGGTCTGGCATTTAATGAGATGGTGCGCAGCGGTGAAGTGTCTGCACCTATCGTCATCGGTCGTGACCATCTGGATTCAGGCTCTGTTGCCAGCCCGAACCGTGAAACCGAAGCGATGCGCGACGGGTCTGACGCCGTATCCGACTGGCCGCTGCTGAATGCGCTGCTTAATACCGCCAGCGGTGCGACCTGGGTATCACTGCACCACGGTGGTGGCGTTGGGATGGGATTCTCTCAACACGCCGGAATGGTGATTGTTTGTGATGGCTCTGATGAAGCAGCTGCACGTATTGCCCGGGTATTACATAACGATCCGGCGACAGGCGTGATGCGCCATGCCGATGCCGGGTATGACATTGCTGTGGAATGCGCCGTCGAAGAAGGGCTGAATTTGCCGATGATTGCCGCCACGCAGGGGAAACGCTGATATGAACACGATTACCTTAACGCCTGGCCACCTAAGCTTTGCGCAGTTGCGCGATATCTGGCAACAGCCGGTTCAACTGAGCCTCGATGCCAGTGCGATTGATGCAATTAATGCCAGCGTCGCCTGCGTCAATAGCATTGTCGCGGAAGGCCGCACGGCGTATGGCATTAATACCGGGTTTGGGCTGCTGGCTCAGACACGTATCGCGACTGACGATCTGCAAAATTTACAGCGTTCGCTGGTATTGTCTCATGCTGCAGGCGTAGGCGAAGCGTTAGATGATGCGATGGTGCGCCTGATTATGGTGCTGAAAATTAACAGCCTGGCGCGTGGTTTTTCCGGTATTCGCCTGAGCGTCATTGAAGCGCTGATTGCGCTGGTCAACGCCGGGGTATATCCGCGCATTCCGGCGAAAGGATCGGTGGGGGCATCGGGCGACCTGGCGCCGCTGGCGCATATGTCCCTGACGCTGTTGGGAGAAGGCAAGGCGCGCTGGCAGGGAGAATGGCTCCCGGCGACAGACGCGCTGAAGAAGGCCGGACTGGAGCCAATTACTCTGGAAGCGAAGGAAGGGCTGGCGCTGCTCAACGGCACCCAGGCTTCCACCGCCTTTGCATTACGTGGGTTGATTGAGGCGCAGGAGCTGTTTGCTTCCGCGACGGTGTGCGGGGCGCTGACCACCGAAGCGGTATTAGGCTCGCGTCGTCCGTTTGATGCCCGTATTCATGCGGCACGAGGACAGCGCGGGCAGATTGATGCCGCGACGCTGTATCGCCATGTGCTGACCGATTCCAGCCCACTTGCTCAGTCGCATCATAACTGTGAAAAAGTGCAGGACCCCTATTCTCTGCGCTGTCAGCCTCAGGTCATGGGAGCCTGTCTGACACAAATGCGCCAGGTCATGGAGGTGTTGCTGGTGGAAGCCAATGCCGTTTCGGACAACCCGCTGGTGTTTGCCGAAGAAGGCGATGTGATTTCTGGTGGTAACTTCCATGCGGAACCGGTGGCAATGGCCGCGGATAATCTGGCGCTGGCGATTGCCGAAATCGGGGCGTTATCCGAGCGACGTATTGCGTTGATGATGGATAAACATATGTCGCAACTGCCGCCTTTCCTGGTGAAAAATGGCGGGGTTAACTCCGGCTTTATGATTGCCCAGGTGACCGCAGCTGCGCTGGCGAGCGAAAATAAAGCACTCGCGCACCCGCACAGCGTGGACAGTTTACCAACGTCGGCAAATCAGGAAGATCATGTCTCAATGGCACCGGCAGCAGGTCGTAGACTGTGGGAGATGGCGGCGAATACGCGTGGCGTGATTGCTGTGGAGTGGCTGGCGGCCTGTCAGGGGATCGACCTGCGTGAAGGCTTAACCTCAAGCCCGCTACTGGAGCAGGCGCGCCAGACGCTGCGTGAGCAGGTTGCGCACTATACGCAGGACCGTTTTTTCGCCCCGGATATTGAATGTGCGACCGAACTGTTAGCGCAGGGTGCGTTGTTAAAATTGTTGCCTGAGTTTTTGTAATATCCTGCCGGATGCGCTGACGTTTATCCGGCCTACAAAACCAGGAAACCCGTAGGCCGGATGAGGCGAAGCCGACATCCGGCACTGCGCTTAACTAAACATCGCAGTAATCGACGCGCTGGCGAGCGAATGAAAATGGACGTTAAATCCAACCATCGCGCCGCTGGCACCTTCATCGACGTCAATCCGTTCGACATCCAGCGCGTGAACCGTGAAGATATAGCGATGAGTTTCGCCTTTCGGTGGCGCCGCACCGCCATAGCCCGCTTTGCCGAAATCTGTTCGGGTTTGAATGACCCCATCCGGCAGTGCAACCTGTCCGGAGCCATACCCTTGCGGTAGCACGCGGGTATCCGCCGGCAGATTGACTACCACCCAATGCCACCAGCCGGAGCCGGTTGGCGCATCAGGATCAAAGCAGGTCACGACAAAGCTTTTAGCCCCGGCGGGCACATCGTCCCATGCCAGATGTGGCGAAAGATTATCCCCGTCATACCCCATACCGTTAAAGACGTGGCGATGTGGTAGCTTTTCCCCATCGCGCAGATCGTTGCTGATTAGTTTCATGCTGACTCCTCTCGTTAGCCAAAAAGTGTAGCCAGAAACCGTAGAGCTTACCGCTGATTATTCGCTAAAAAATGTTGCATCGCGCACAGCATCGTTCACAGCCTGTGTCAGACGTTGCAATTGATCGGGCTGGATGATGTACGGCGGCATCAGATAGATCAGCTTGCCAAACGGTCGTACCCATACGCCCCGTTCAACGAAGAACTTCTGTAGTGCCGCCATATTTACCGGCTGGGTGGTTTCTATCACGCCAATGGCGCCAAGTACGCGCACGTCGGCGACATAGTCGGAATCCGCCGCAGGTGCCAGTTCTTCACGCAACTGCGCTTCAATGGCCGCGACCTGCGAGCGCCACTCGCCGGTGTTGAGTAGCGACAGACTGGCCGAGGCGACGGCGCAGGCCAGCGGATTACCCATAAAGGTCGGGCCGTGCATAAAGCAGCCAGCATCACCGTTGCTGATGGTTTCTGCGACCAGGCGGGTGGTCAGGGTCGCGGAAAGGGTCATCGTGCCGCCGGTTAACGCTTTGCCGAGGCACAGTATATCCGGCGTAATACCCGCATGTTCACAGGCAAACAGTTTACCTGTACGACCAAATCCGGTGGCAATTTCATCGGCAATTAACAGGATACCTTCACGGTCACACATCTTACGAATACGCTTCAGCCATTCGGGATGATACATGCGCATACCGCCAGCGCCCTGTACGATTGGCTCAAGGATCACCGCCGCTATCTCGTGACGATGCGCGGCCATCAGGCGGGCGAACGGTACCATATCCAGTTCGTCCCACTCGCCGCCCATGCGGCTTTGCGGGGCGGGCGCAAACAGGTTTTCTGGCAGATAACCCTTCCACAGGCTGTGCATTGAGTTGTCGGGATCGCAGACCGACATGGCGCCGAAAGTGTCACCGTGATAGCCGTTACGAAACGTCAGGAAACGCTGACGCGCTTCGCCTTTTGCCTGCCAGTATTGCAGTGCCATTTTCATTGCCACTTCGACGGCAACCGAACCTGAATCCGCGAGAAAAACGCACTCCAGCGCCTTGGGTGTCATGTCCACCAACTGGCGACACAATGTAATGGCCGGGGCATGGGTAATACCGCCAAACATCACATGCGACATGGCATCAATCTGCGTTTTCATCGCGGCGTTCAACTGCGGGTGATTGTAGCCGTGGATCGCCGCCCACCAGGATGACATGCCGTCAATCAGTCTCTCACCGCTGGCTAAAATCAGTTCGCAACCTTCGGCGCGTGCCACCGGGTAAACCGGCAAAGGAGAGGTCATCGAGGTGTATGGATGCCAGATATGGCGTTGGTCAAAAGCAAGATCGTCCGTTGTCATAATCGACTTGTAAACCAAATTAAAAAGATTTAGGTTTACGAGTCTACACCAAACTTACAACGAAACGTATATCAATATGGCTCACACTTCTCGCTGGACAATGTCGCAAGTCACCGAATTATTTGAAAAACCCCTGCTGGATCTGCTGTTTGAAGCGCAACAAGTGCACCGTCAGTATTTTGATCCGCGGCAGGTACAGGTGAGTACGCTGCTGTCGATTAAAACCGGTGCCTGTCCGGAAGACTGCAAATACTGCCCGCAAAGTTCACGCTATAAAACCGGTCTGGAAACCGAGCGTCTGATGGAAGTTGAGCAGGTTCTTGATTCTGCGCGTAAGGCGAAACAGGCCGGTTCAACGCGGTTTTGCATGGGGGCGGCGTGGAAGAATCCGCATGAGCGTGATATGCCTTATCTGGAACAGATGGTCCAGGGTGTAAAAGCGCTGGGGCTGGAAGCCTGTATGACGCTGGGCACGCTGGATGAAACGCAGGCTCAGCGTCTGGCCAGTGCGGGACTCGACTACTACAACCATAACCTCGACACCTCGCCGGAGTTCTACGGCAATATCATCACCACCCGTTCCTACCAGGAGCGACTTGATACGCTGGACAAAGTGCGCGAGGCGGGGATTAAAGTCTGCTCTGGCGGTATCGTCGGGTTAGGTGAAACGGTGACCGATCGCGCTGGTTTATTGCTGCAGTTGGCGAATCTGCCAACGCCGCCGGAAAGCGTGCCGATCAACATGCTGGTGAAAGTAAAAGGCACGCCGCTGGCGGATAACGACGATGTCGATGCGTTTGATTTTATTCGCACCATCGCCGTGGCCCGCATCATGATGCCGACCTCGTACGTGCGTCTGTCCGCCGGGCGCGAGCAGATGAACGAACAGACCCAAGCAATGTGTTTTATGGCCGGGGCCAACTCGATTTTCTACGGCTGCAAACTGCTGACCACGCCGAACCCGAACGAAGATAAAGATCTGCTTTTATTCCGCAAACTCGGTCTGAATCCGCAGCAAACGGCGGTGCTGGCGGGGGATAACGAACAGCAGCAACGTCTGGAGCAGGCGTTGCGCACCCCGGATACCGACGACTACTACAACGCGGCAACCGTATGACCTGGCAGCAAAAAATTGACGATGCGCTAACGGCGCGTCGTTGTGCTGATGCCCTGCGCCGCCGTTATGCGGTGACGCAGGGGGCAGGGCGTTGGTTGTTGGCCGAGGGGCGTCAGTATCTGAATTTTTCCAGCAATGATTATCTGGGGTTGAGTCACCATCCGCAGATAGTCTGCGCCTGGCAGCAGGGGGCTGAACGTTTTGGCGTCGGTAGCGGGGGATCTGGCCATGTTAGCGGCTATTCCATCGCGCATCAGGCGCTGGAAGACGAACTGGCGCAATGGCTGGGTTATTCACGAGCATTGCTGTTCATCTCCGGCTTTGCGGCCAACCAGGCGGTGATCACCGCGTTGATGGGAAAAGAGGATCGGATTGTCGCCGACCGCCTCAGCCATGCGTCGTTGCTGGAAGCGGCCAGCCTGAGTCCCGCCGTGTTACGCCGTTTTACCCATAACGACCCGCAACATCTGGCTCGTCTGCTGTCTGCCCCCTGTCCGGGGCAGCAGTTAGTGGTTACCGAAGGCGTGTTCAGCATGGATGGCGACAGCGCGCCGCTGGCGGATATCCATGCCGCAGCGCAACGTCAGGGAGCCTGGTTGCTGGTGGATGATGCGCACGGTATCGGTGTCACTGGTGAAGAAGGTCGCGGGTCGTGCTGGCACTCGCAGGTCAAACCTGAACTGCTGGTGGTGACGTTTGGCAAAGGATTTGGCGTCAGCGGTGCGGCAATCCTGTGTTCTGACAGCGTGGCCGATTATTTGCTGCAGTTTGCCCGCCATCTGATTTACAGCACCAGTATGCCGCCGGCGCAGGCGCAGGCATTGCGTGCCGCGCTGGCAGTGATCCGCAGTCGTGAGGGCGATGAACGCCGGGAAAAACTGGCCATGTTGATCCAACGTTTTCGTGCTGGCCTGGATATTCCGGATTTCACGCTGGCAAATTCAGACAGTGCCATCCAGCCATTGATCGTGGGCGATAACCATAAAGCGCTGCAACTGGCGGAGGCTTTACGCGCCCAGGGTTGTTGGGTGACCGCCATCCGGCCTCCTACGGTACCGGTCGGCACAGCCAGATTGCGGCTGACGCTGACGCAGGCGCATGAATGCCAGGATATCGACCGTTTACTGGAGGTGCTGCATGGCGCAGGTCAATAAACAGGCCATTGCTGCCGCATTTGGACGCGCCGCTTCCCACTATGAACAACATGCCGGGCTACAGTGGCAAAGCGCCGACGCTTTGCTGGCGCTGCTTGGTGAACGGGATTATGCACGGGTACTGGATGCGGGGTGCGGCCCTGGGCGCATGAGTCGCTACTGGCGTGAGCAGGGAAGTGAAGTCAGCGCACTGGATCTTTCTGAACAAATGCTGGCAGAGGCACAGCGGCAAAATGCCGCCCACCACTATCTGCTGGCGGATATTGAAGCTATTCCGCAGGCAACCAGCACATTCGACCTGGCCTGGAGCAATCTGGCCGTACAGTGGTGCAGCGATCTCCGTGGTGCGTTAAACGAACTTTACCGGGTGGTGCGTCCTGGCGGGGCGGTGGCGTTTAGTACGCTGGCGCAAGGGTCGATGCCGGAACTTCGTCAGGCGTGGCAAGCGGTAGATGACCGGGAGCACACCAACCGTTTCTTGTCCGTGGAGCAACTTGAAAAGGCTCTGCATGGCTGGGACGTCGAGTATCAGCTTCATACGGTGACACTGTGGTTTAACGACGCGCTGAGCGCCATGCGCTCGCTCAAAGGGATCGGTGCGACGCATCTTCATGATGGACGCGAGCAGCGCGTACTGACCCGTTCACAGCTGCAGCAGTTACAGTTAGCCTGGCCCTCCGTGCAGGGAAAATACCCGCTAACGTATCAACTTTTTTTAGGAGTAATTCAACGTGACCAGAACGTATTTTGTCACCGGGACGGACACTGAGGTCGGTAAAACCATTGCCAGCTGTGCGCTCCTGCAGGCTGCGGGGCAATTGGGCTATCGAACGGTCGGCTATAAGCCCGTCGCCTCTGGGAGTGAAATGACAGCAGATGGTCTGCGAAACTCCGACGCCCTTGCCCTGCAGCGCAACAGCGCGGTGGCAGTGAGCTATACGGCAATTAATCCCTATACCTTTGCCGAACCCACGTCACCGCATATCATCAGCGCTGATGAAGGGCGACCGATTCTGGCTTCAGTGATGTCTGCGGGTTTACAGGCGCTGCGAATGCAGGCCGACTGGGTGCTGGTGGAAGGTGCTGGCGGTTGGTTTACGCCGCTTTCTCCCACGCTGAGTTTTTCTGACTGGGTACAAACGGAACAACTGCCGGTGATTCTGGTGGTTGGCGTCAAGCTTGGCTGCATCAACCATGCCATTCTGACTGCGCAAGCGGTACAACAGGCTGGGTTGACGCTGGCGGGGTGGGTCGCCAATGATGTGACCCCGCCAGGAAAACGCCATGCTGAATATATGGCAACGCTGAAGCGTGCGATTCCGGCCCCGCTACTGGGGGAGATCCCCTGGCTGGAAGACGAGCCAGAACGCGCAACGACAGGGCACTATCTCGACCTTAGCGTTTTGCCTCTGGCGCCATCCAGTCGTTAAGAAACGGGTCGTTGCGCTGCGCCAGTTGTCCCTGAGCCACATTGCGTCCGCGATGTAACAGGCAATAGCAATCAGCGACCCGACGAATAAACGGCAGGCTTTGCTCTGCGAGCATAATGGCGATACCCAACTCCTGGCTTAGCCTCACAATCAGGTTCCCCAGCTTGTGGATATACGCCTGGCCCGTGCCTCGCGTAGGCTCATCGAGGATCAGCAGGCGTGGGCGTGTCACCAGCGCGCTGGCGAGCGCGAGCTGGTGCTGATCATCCTCTGATAAGACGCCCCCTTTAGTCTGACGCAGACTGTATAACTGTGGGAAGAGGCGGTATATATCGCTGCTGTTCATCGTTTCGCTTTCTTCAACCGCCTGGCGCGCAATATGCAGATTTTCCTCGACCGTCAGCTGCGAAAAAATCCGTCTCTCTTGTGAAACGGCGTTAATACCCAGCGCAATGCGATTTGCCGCCGGGATCGGACCCAGATCGCACGGTGGCGCGCCAGCCTGATGCCAGACCATCGTACCGCTTTCGATAGGCAAATTGCCGATGATGCAATTGGCCAGCGTCGTTTTCCCCATCCCCGGAAGTCCCAGCACGCCGGTACATTTGCCGGGCTGCAGGTCGAGATCCACATCCCATAGCGTGTGCTGGTTACCGTAATAGTGATTCACTGCGCGAAGACTCAACATAGATTTTCTCCATCATGAAGTTATTCGCCCGACTGGCCGGGGAGCAGAAGAAAATTGCAAATCTCTTGCCAGAAAAGGGAAGTACGCGAAAAACAGCGGGATAGCGTGATCCACCGGCAACGATGCCTGGATTTTAACGATCCGGGTTAATTTTGCGCACACTGCCAGTGCCTGGTCGCGTCGGGATGGTGCAGGCAGGTAAATGGTGAAAATGCGAGCAAGATCTCGACCGCCTCCCGGGCTTCGTTGGCTGATAAATATAAAAAAATGGCGATAATTTTTTTTTATCCCACCTGAAAAGGGCAAGTCGGTGTTTTTGCCATGCGGCAGTCAGCACGGGCTGGAGGCAGTTATCCACTATTCCTGTGGATAACCTTGTGTATTAGAGTTAGAAAACACAATGTAAGCGAGAGAAGACGCGGCCTGCGACTAAATTGATGCGAAAGACGGCTCGAGAGAATAGTTATTGAAATACAGAATGTTAGATAAAAGCAATGGCTGTCGCGGAAGCGTCATGCGTTGCCATAAAACTTTCATCTGCCGTCTTGACAAATGTTAAAAAAGTCATTGGTTTGGGGATAACACATTTTTACTGGTGTTTTATCTCGCCAGTGCCAAAATTTTAGCCTGCTCTGACGGGCATTCTGAGGGCGTAACAGAAATATTCTGGTGCGTTACTGTTTTTTCATCCAGTATATTTTACTGGCAAAATATACTGCTGCGAGTAAAATTACACACCTGCCCGCCCATTGCTTCAGGTAGCTGCTCATGAGTAAACCGTTCAAACTGAATTCCGCTTTTAAACCCTCTGGCGATCAGCCTGAGGCGATTCGTCGCCTGGAAGAAGGGCTGGAGGATGGTCTGGCGCATCAGACGCTGCTCGGGGTGACGGGGTCGGGGAAGACATTCACTATCGCCAACGTGATTGCGGATTTACAGCGTCCGACGATGGTGCTGGCCCCTAACAAGACCCTCGCAGCCCAGTTGTACGGCGAGATGAAAGAGTTCTTCCCGGATAACGCGGTTGAGTATTTCGTCTCCTACTATGACTATTATCAGCCAGAGGCTTATGTCCCGAGCTCTGATACCTTCATCGAGAAAGATGCCTCGGTCAACGAACACATTGAGCAGATGCGTTTGTCGGCGACCAAAGCCCTGCTTGAACGGCGGGATGTGGTGGTGGTGGCCTCGGTTTCCGCGATCTACGGTCTGGGCGATCCAGATCTGTATCTGAAGATGATGTTGCACCTGACGGTGGGGATGATTATCGACCAGCGCGCGATCCTGCGCCGGCTGGCTGAACTGCAGTACACGCGTAACGATCAGGCATTCCAGCGCGGGACGTTCCGCGTGCGTGGTGAGGTGATCGACATCTTTCCGGCCGAATCTGACGATATCGCGCTGCGCGTCGAGTTGTTTGATGAAGAAGTTGAGCGCTTGTCGCTGTTCGACCCGCTAACCGGGCAGGTTGAATCCACTATTTCGCGCTTCACCATTTACCCGAAAACCCACTACGTGACGCCGCGCGAACGTATTGTGCAGGCAATGGAAGAAATTAAAGTCGAGCTGGCGGAGCGCCGCAAAATCCTGCTGACGAACAACAAGTTGGTGGAAGAACAACGTTTAAGCCAGCGTACGCAGTTCGATCTGGAAATGATGAACGAGCTGGGTTACTGCTCGGGTATTGAAAACTATTCACGCTATCTGTCCGGACGCGGTCCGGGCGAACCGCCGCCGACGCTGTTTGATTACCTGCCCGCCGATGGCCTGTTGGTGGTGGATGAATCCCACGTAACGATTCCGCAAATTGGTGGGATGTACCGCGGCGACCGCGCACGAAAAGAGACGCTGGTTGAGTATGGATTCCGTCTGCCGTCGGCGCTGGATAACCGTCCGTTGAAGTTTGAAGAGTTCGAGGCGCTGGCGCCGCAAACCATTTATGTTTCAGCGACACCGGGTAATTATGAGCTGGAGAAATCCGGTGATGACGTGGTCGATCAGGTGGTTCGACCGACGGGGCTGCTGGACCCGGTCATTGAAGTGCGTCCGGTGGCGACACAGGTTGATGACCTGCTGTCTGAGATCCGCATCCGCGCGGCGATTAACGAACGCGTGCTGGTGACGACGCTGACCAAACGTATGGCGGAAGACCTCACCGAATACCTCGAAGAACACGGCGAGCGGGTGCGCTATCTGCACTCCGACATTGATACCGTGGAACGCATGGAGATCATCCGTGATTTGCGCCTGGGCGAGTTTGACGTGCTGGTGGGTATCAACCTGTTACGAGAAGGCCTGGACATGCCAGAGGTCTCTCTGGTGGCGATTCTGGATGCAGACAAAGAAGGGTTCCTGCGTTCGGAACGATCGCTTATCCAGACCATCGGTCGAGCGGCGCGTAACATCAACGGTAAAGCGATTCTCTACGGCGATAAAATTACCGCATCGATGGCGAAGGCCATTGGTGAAACCGAACGTCGTCGCGAGAAGCAGCAACTGTATAACGAAGAGCACGGTATTACGCCACAGGGGCTGAACAAGAAAGTCGTTGATATTCTGGCGTTGGGTCAGAATATTGCGAAGACCAAAGCGAAAGGTAAAGGGAAGTCGCGTGCCGGGGCGAAATCCGAGGTTGTTGAGCTGGACATGACGCCGAAAGCGCTGCAGCAGAAGATTCACGAGCTGGAAGGTCAGATGATGCAGCATGCGCAGAACCTTGAGTTCGAAGAGGCCGCGCAGATCCGTGACCAGTTGCATCAGTTGCGTGAATTGTTTATCGCGGCATCGTAAGTGGGTGCCGGATGCGGGATAAATCCCTTATCCGGCCTACAGGTGCGCTTGTAGGCCTGATAGGCTCAGCGCATCAGGCAGTGTGTGGTGCCGGATGGCGACGCAGCGCGTTTTTGTAGGCCTGATAAGCGCAGCGCATCAGGCAAATACGTTCAACCTAACGCCTGCACCGCTTTCTCCAGCGCGCTATGCAGCAACTGACGGTCATGACGGTAGGGGATATCGCTGGCCTCCAGTTCATCCTGAATCACAATGCGGTCGGTCACGGCCGAAACATCGACTTTTGGTCCGACAATCACCGCATCAATCACCTTCTTACCAACATATTGCTCAATGATAGCCAGCTTATCGGCAAGCGTCAGGCTGGCGGCAGGCAGGCTGAGTTCGCGTCCCAGATTGCCGATATAAACCATTGGCGCTGGTGTGCGACGCAATGCCTGCGCCATTTCGTCAAGCAGCAGTAGCGGCATCAGGCTGGTATAAAAACTCCCCGGACCTATCAGGATCAGGTCCGCTTCCGCGATGGTTTCAATCGCCTCTCGCGTGGCGGGAACTTTAGGTGAGAGCATTAATTCTTGCGGCAGGGTAGTGAGCTGGTCGATATTTACTTCGCCATACACTTCATGTCCCTGATCGTCGAGCGCCATCAGGTCTACCGGCAGTTCTGACATGGGAATTAAATGCGCATCAACTTTCAGCAGGCTGCGAATTAAATTGATGGCTTCCAGAGGCCGCACGCTGAGGTGATCGAGCGCCTTTAACATCAGATTTCCGAGGTTATGACCGGAAAGTTCGCCATTACCGCCAAAACGGTACTCAAACATCGCCGATGCAACGCTTGGTTGGGTAATTAATTGGTTAAGACAGTTCCGCATGTCTCCCCAGGCAATGCCGCCTTCTGAACGGCGAATTCGCCCCGTGGAACCGCCGTTATCGGTGGTCGTGACGATGCCCGTCAGGCGTGAACCTAAAGAGGAAAGTGACGACAGAACGCGTCCTAATCCATGCCCTCCGCCGAGAGCGACAACGCGATCCAGATCTGCCAGCGTACGAGTGCGCATAGTTATTCCTGATATCAATTGATCGGCGCTACAGTAACGTAATTAGCGTGTTTTCAGCAATTATCCAGTCGCCATCGGCAGAAAATAATTTTCTGCGATCTACCCCTTTCTGACGACATCCACCTGATAGCAAGATGATGTATATCAATGCAAAACCATGAGTTTTGCTTATTCTGTAGCGAAATTGCACGATCATGTCGCTATATACATATTTATACAGCGAAAGTGTACATGGCAAAAGTGTCATTTACACGCTAGTATCGGCATAACCAAAATGTACTCGAAGCATGACGAGTATAAACACTCTAGCCTCTGCACCTGGGTCAAATGATACGGTGCTTTGGCCGTGACAATACGTGAATACGATTGTCACCAGGGCGCAGGAAGAAATGACTTCGTCTCCCGTATTTGGAAAGGTGTACATGGGCTCTCAACTTACCGATGCATTCGCGCGTAAGTTTTACTACTTGCGTTTGTCGATTACCGATGTGTGTAACTTTCGTTGCACCTACTGTCTGCCAGATGGCTATAAGCCAGGTGGCGTGACTAATAACGGCTTTCTGACCGTTGATGAAATTCGCCGCGTCACGCGTGCGTTCGCCAGCCTGGGAACGGAAAAAGTGCGTCTGACAGGAGGTGAACCGTCACTGCGTCGCGATTTTACTGACATTATTGCTGCTGTACGTGAAAACGACGCTATCCGTCAAATTGCGGTAACCACCAATGGTTATCGTCTGGCGCGCGATGCTGCTGCATGGCGCGATGCTGGGCTGACGGCACTTAACGTCAGCGTCGACAGTCTCGATGCCCGTCAGTTTCACGCCATTACCGGGCAGGATAAGTTTCAGCAGGTGATGGCGGGGATTGACGCCGCCTTTGATGCCGGTTTTGAAAAAGTGAAAGTCAACACCGTGCTGATGCGCGATGTAAACCATCATCAACTGGACACCTTCCTGGCCTGGGTTCAACCACGGCCGATTCAGCTACGTTTTATTGAACTGATGGAAACGGGGGAAGGCAGTTCTCTCTTCCGCAAACACCATATCTCCGGGCAGGTACTGCGCGATGAACTGCTTAAGCGCGGCTGGATCCACCAGTTACGCCAGCGCAGCGACGGTCCGGCTCAGGTTTTCTGTCATCCTGATTATGCCGGTGAAATTGGTCTGATCATGCCTTATGAGAAAGACTTCTGCGCCACCTGCAATCGCCTGCGTGTGTCATCCGTCGGTAAACTTCATCTGTGTTTATTTGGTGAAGGCGGGGTGAACTTGCGTGATTTGCTGACCGACGACGCCCAGCAGGCTGCGCTTGAAGAACGTATCTCTGCCGCGTTGCTGGAGAAAAAGCAGACCCATTTCCTGCATCAGAACAATACCGGTATTACGCAAAACTTATCTTACATTGGCGGCTGATCGCTAAAAGGAGTTTCTCATGAGTCAGGTAAGCGCTGAATTTATCCCGACACGCATTGCTATTCTTACTGTTTCCAACCGTCGTGGCGAAGAAGATGACACCTCCGGCCATTATCTGCGCGACTCTGCGCTGGAAGCGGGTCATCAGATTGTTGATAAGGCGATTGTCAAAGAGAACCGTTATGCGATTCGCGCCCAGGTTTCTGCGTGGATTGCCAGTGACGATGTGCAAGTGGTGCTCATTACCGGCGGTACCGGTTTAACCGAAGGCGATCAGGCGCCGGAAGCGCTGCTGCCGCTGTTTGACCGAGAAGTCGAAGGCTTCGGCGAAGTGTTCCGTATGCTCTCCTTTGAGGAGATTGGTACGGCGACGCTGCAGTCTCGTGCGGTTGCCGGGGTGGCAAATAAGACGCTGATTTTCGCCATGCCGGGGTCGACCAAAGCGTGTCGTACTGCCTGGGAAAATATTATTGCGCCGCAGCTCGATGCCCGTACACGTCCGTGTAACTTCCACCCACATTTGAAGAAATAAGTATGTCGCAATTAACCCATATTAATGCCGCTGGTGAAGCGCACATGGTGGATGTTTCTGCCAAAGCAGAGACGGTACGCGAGGCGCGAGCTGAAGCATTCGTGACCATGCGCAGTGAAACGCTGGCGATGATTATCGATGGCAGCCATCATAAAGGTGATGTTTTCGCTACGGCCCGCATTGCGGGTATTCAGGCGGCCAAACGTACCTGGGATCTGATCCCGCTGTGCCATCCGCTGATGCTCAGCAAGGTTGAAGTCAACCTGCAGGCCGAACCGGAACACAACCGTGTCCGCATTGAAACGCTATGTCGGCTGACGGGAAAAACCGGCGTTGAAATGGAAGCGTTAACGGCGGCTTCCGTTGCGGCGTTGACCATTTACGACATGTGCAAAGCAGTACAAAAGGATATGGTGATTGGTCCGGTACGTTTGCTGGCAAAAAGCGGCGGCAAGTCGGGGGATTTTAAGGTGGATGCACATGATTAAGGTTCTTTTCTTTGCCCAGGTGCGCGAACTGGTTAACACCGATGCGCTAGAGGTGACGGCTGAGTTTCCAACGGTAGAAGCACTGCGCCAGCATCTGGCGGGCAAAAGCGATCGTTGGGCACTGGCGCTGGAAGATGGCAAGCTGCTGGCGGCGGTAAACCAGACGCTGGTCAGCTTTGATCATCCTCTCAGGGCGGGTGATGAAGTGGCTTTCTTCCCGCCAGTGACCGGAGGCTAAAATGGCTGAAACGCGAATTGTTGTTGGCCATGCGCCATTCAGCGTCGGTGACGAATACCCCTGGCTTGCCGGGCGCGATGAAGACGGCGCGGTGGTCACCTTCACCGGTAAAGTCCGCAATCATAATCTGGGTGACATCGTGCAGGCATTAACGCTGGAACACTATCCGGGGATGACTGAAAAAGCGCTGGCGGAAATCGTCGACGAAGCGCGTACGCGCTGGCCGCTGGGCCGGGTAACGGTGATCCATCGCATTGGCGAACTGTGGCCGGGCGATGAAATTGTTTTTGTCGGTGTGACCAGTGCGCATCGTAGTAGCGCGTTTGATGCCGGGCAGTTCATTATGGATTACCTGAAAACGCGTGCGCCGTTCTGGAAACGCGAAGCCACGCCGGAAGGTGAACGTTGGGTCGACGCCCGCGACAGCGATAAGCAAGCAGCAAACCGCTGGTAGAGTACAATTGGTTTAGACACATACTGACTCAGGAGATTGTCATGGACCGATTCCCACGATCCGATTCTATTGTGCAGGCCCGTTCTGGCCTGCAAACCTACATGGCGCAGGTCTACGGCTGGATGACCTGTGGGTTGTTACTGACGGCGTTTATTGCATGGTACGCGGCGAATACGCCTGCGGTGATGATGTTTGTCTTTTCCAGCAAAATCACCTTCTTTGGGCTGATCATTGCGCAACTGGCACTGGTATTTGTCCTGTCGGGAATGGTGCAAAAGCTCAGTGCCGGAATGGCAACGACGCTGTTTATGCTCTATTCGGCGTTAACCGGGCTGACGCTATCGAGTATTTTTATCGTTTATACCTACTCGTCTATCGCCAGCACCTTCGTGGTGACCGGCGGGATGTTCGGTATCATGAGCCTGTACGGATACACCACTAAACGCGATCTCAGCGGCTTGGGTAACATGCTGTTTATGGCGTTAATTGGTATCGTTCTGGCCTCGTTGGTTAACTTCTGGCTGAAGAGCGAAGCGCTGATGTGGGCGGTGACCTACATTGGGGTGATCGTGTTTGTCGGCCTGACGGCCTACGATACGCAAAAGCTGAAAAACATCGGTGAGCAGATCGACCTGCGTGATAGTTCGAATCTGCGTAAGTATGCGATCCTCGGCGCGTTAACGCTGTATCTGGACTTCATCAACCTGTTCCTGATGTTGCTGCGCATCTTCGGCAATCGTCGATAATTCTCTGTTGCCGGATGGCGCTGCGCTTATCCGGCCTACAGTTGCGTATCGAAAGTAGGCCGGATAAGGCGTTAAGCCGCATCCGGCACTATAAGCACCATCATTTCGCCATCGCCTTCTCGTTCTTTGTCCGTAGCTTTTTCGCCCGACTTTCCAGCAGCAAATAACACATCAGCGCCAGCAGTAGCGGAATAAAATAGTACAGCACGCGATACGCGAGCAGGGCAGCAATGATTGTCCCCTGAGATGTATTCTCTCCCGCCAGCAGCGCTATAAACACCGCCTCCAGCACGCCGATCCCCGCCGGAATATGCACAATAACCCCGGCAATACTGCTTACCAGCAGCACGCCCAGCACGAAGAAATAGTTAATATTCTGACCCAGTAACAACCAGATAATCGCCCCCATAACCATCCAGTTAGTCCCGGATATCGCCATCTGCGCGAGGGCAAATTTCCACGAGGGTAGCACCAGCTTTTGGCCCTTGATGGAGATGTGGCGATGTTTAGCGAAGGCGCAAAACCACAGATAAACGCCAATTATCAACAGCAGCGCAATGCCTAAGATACGCAGCGTACCTTTATCGATATACCAGTGCGCGGGCAGTTCGACGACGCCGAAAGTAAAAATAAAACCGCCCAGCAGAATATAGCCCAGCCAGTTGGTGGTAATGCTCAGTGAAAAAATCCGCGTTATTGTGCCCCCCGGCAACCCGAGCCGTGAGTAAAGCCGGTAGCGCATCCCAATACCGCCCACCCAGGTGCTCAGCGTCAGGTTGAAGGCGTAACAGATAAACGATACCAACATGACCTGGCGTTTTGCCAATTTGTGACCGCAGTAGTAACGCCCGAGCAGGTCATAACAGCCGTAAAGTAAATAACTGACGATCACCAACCCCACGGCGCTGAACAGGGCGATCCGATTGTAATCGCGAATTACCGTCCACACTTCCTGCCAGTTGACCTTGCTGGCATAAACGACCAGCAACACGATCACCGCAATAAAAAATAACCATGTGAGGATCTTTTTCGCTAACCGCCAGCGCCGGTGATTTTTTGCCATCAGGTTTTCCCTCCTGCATCCTCAGTTTGTATACGGTCCTGAGTTTCCAGAGTGGGCTGCGCGCGCGGCTCTACCTCGGCCAGGTGCGGGGTATGCGCCGGCAGCCAACCGACCAGTGCCGGGAAGTGGCGTAAAAAGTGAAATGCCAATACGCTTTTGGTCAGGTTCCACCAGGTACGTTTTGGCAGCATGGATTCGTCAACCCGCTTGCAGTCCTGCGCAATAATAGGGTTCAGGTTGTCGCGCAGGGTCTGGTTAAATGTGCGGTCATAAATAATGAGATTGGCTTCCAGATTCAGCGACAGACTGAGCGGGTCAAGATTACTGGAGCCGACGGTAGCCCAGTGATCGTCCATCAGCGCCACTTTGCCATGCAGCGGCTTGCGGTGATATTCGTAGACGTGGACGCCCCCTTTGACCAGATAGTTATACAGCAGCCGGGCGCCCACTTTCACAATAGGCATATCAGGCTCGCCCTGGACGATGAGTTTTACCCGTACGCCGCGTCGTGCCGCTTTACGTAGTGCATGCAACAGACGATAACCGGGGAAGAAATAGGCATTGGCAATAATCACTTCCCGTTTTGCCTGCGCGAGCATTTTCAAATAATGGCGTTCAATATCATCGCGATGTTCCTCGTTATCACGCCAGACGAACAGTGCCTGCGCTTCGCCGGGGCGATGATTGTCGACTGCCCGGTGATGCCGTCGCCACCAGCGGCGTACGGCGCTTTGTCCCGGCAGGCTCGCCAGCACGAAGGTAAGAATATCGACCACAATTGGGCCTTCAACACGCACAGCGTAATCTTGCTTGGCTTCCGGTCCGTAGTCAGACATGTGTTCGGCGGAGTAATTAATGCCGCCGACGAAGGCGATGCGATCGTCAATGACCACAATTTTGCGATGCATCCGGCGAAACAGATTGGTGCGCATCCCGAACAGGCGTGGGCGCGGATCGTAATAACGGAAAACAATACCCGCCGCGGTTAACTCTTCGACAAAGCTGTCGCTAAGATCCGGCGAGCCGTAGCCGTCCAGCAACACCTCCGCTTTGATTCCTCGCTGGGCAGCGCCGAGTAACGCGGCATGTAGCTGTTTCCCTACCGCATCTTCAAACCAGATAAAGGTCTCCAGAATGATTTTTTGCTCCGCCTGTTCAATCGCGTGAAATACGGCGGGATAGTACTGATCGCCGTTTTCCAGTAGCTGAATTTGATTGCCTTCACGCCAGCCAGTTTTCATACACGAATCTCCGCGCTCAAGGGGGCATGATCGGACAAATGTCGCCAGTGTCGCAGCGCCAGCGCGGTTGGCATACTGGCGTTAGCATTTTTTACATAGATCCTGTCGAGGCGCAGTAGAGGACATCGCACCGGGAACGTTCGTGCCGGGCGACCGTGAGCGCGAGTAAAAATCTCGTCAAGACTGGCCTGGCTCTTCAACGGATAATTTGCCTGTTGTCGCCAGTCGTTAAAATCGCCAGCAACCACCACGGGGTCCGCGTCGGGCAGGGCATTGACCCAATTTGCCAGCATGCTGAGCTGTGCCAGGCGATGGGCTTCACGCAAACCGAGGTGGACGCACATTACATGAATCGGGCGGGAAAGCATCGGCGGCACAATGCGGCAGTAAAGCACACCACGCTTTTCACTCGTGCCAACGGATACATCACGGTTTTCATAATGTTCAATGGGGTAGCGCGATAGCACGGCGTTGCCGTGATGCCCCTGTGGATACACGGCATTGCGCCCGTAGGCGAAATCGCTCCACATGCTGTCGGCCAGAAACTCGTAGTGGCTGGTATCCGGCCAGTTTTCTATCTGCAGTGCGTGTACGTCGTGAGCGCCCAGCACTTCCTGCAGGCACACAATATCTGCGCCAACTGCCCTGACGGCATCCCGCAGCTCGGGCAAAATAAAGCGTCTGTTAAAGGCGGTGAAACCCTTGTGAGTATTAATGGTGAGCACATTGAATGAAAATCGGTCTGCTGATTCGCTCATGATTCTCCCGTTGGCGTCACTTTCCTGACTCTCTCCGTCATCCTTCGGGATGCGGGGGTTTTGACCGTATCGCGAATTCTGTGGCGAAATAAATAGTGTAGTCGCCGTCACAAAAAGATGCGGTGTTGCGGAATTTTCCGTAAAGTCCGGTACTCTGAATAATTAGTTAAAAATCCTTCAGGAGAAAAGCCATGAGGTGGCAACAACGTGTTCGTGTCGCAACGGGTCTAAGTTGCTGGCAGATTGTGTTGCATTTACTGGTAGTGGCGTTGCTGGTAATGGGCTGGATGAGCGGCAAGCTGGTGCACGTCGGCCTGGGATTATGCGTCGTGTATGGCGTAACGGTTATCTTAATGCTGGCATTGCAACGTCACCATGAACAGCGCTGGCGCGATGTGGCTGATGTGCTGGAAGAGCTGACGACCACGTGGTATTTCGGTGCGGCAATGATCGTACTGTGGCTGCTGTCGCGTGTGCTGCAAAACAACGTGTTACTGGCGCTGGCGGGGCTGGCGATCCTTGCCGGACCCGCAGTGGTCTCGCTGTTGGCGAAAGACAAAAAGTTACATCACTTTGCGTCTAAACATCGCATACGCCGCTGAGCCTGTAGTGGCCGCTATTACCAATAGCGGCCACAAACTTCCCCAGACAATCTTCAGACTCGCATCCTTCAGGTAAATCTGTTTTGTGATGTCCGTAAAGTGACGGATCGGGTTTATCCATGTCAGATTCTGCAACCATACCGGCATATTTTCGACCGGAGAGACATATCCGGACAGCAAAATCGCCGGCATCATAAAGACAAAGACGCCGATAAATGCCTGCTGCTGTGTCGCGCACAGTGATGAAATCAGCAAGCCAAATCCCACCAGCGACAACCCGTAAATCACCATCGTGAAGTAGAACAACCCCAAAGAACCGGCAAACGGGATGTGATAGGCCCAGATGCCGATGGCCAGTACGATGGTGGCCTGAAAGGTGGCAACAATCAGTGCGGGCACCGCTTTACCGATGAAAATCTGCCAGGTCGTCAGTGGGGAAACCAGCAGCTGATCAAGTGTGCCCTGTTCGCGTTCGCGGGCGACCGACAGTGAGGTGACGATCATCACGCCGATGGTGGTGATCATGGCGATCAGCGACGGAACCACGAACCATTTGTAATCCAGATTAGGGTTATACCAGTTACGCACGACCAGCTCGCTGTTGTTCGGTTTCGGCTTGCCGTCCATCAGCTCCTGCTGATACGCCTTAACGATCTGCTGCAGATAATTCGCGGCAATCTGCGCGCTGTTGGAGTTGCGCCCATCGAGAATGAGCTGCATGGGCGCCTGCTGGAAAGTATCCAGATTACGCGAGAAGTCTGCCGGGAAGCGCACCAGCAGCAGTGCTTTTTGCGTGTCGATGGTGGGTTGGATTTCCTGTGGGCTTTTTAGCAGCAGAACATGGGTAAAGGCGCTGGCGCGGGCAAAACGCTGGGTTAATTCCACCGAATGTTTACCGTTATCTTCGTTATAGATAGCGATAGTGGCGTTAGTGACTTCCAGCGTTGCGGCGAACGGGAACAGAATGACCTGAATCAGTACCGGTAAAATCAAAATGGCCCGCGTCTGCGGCTCACGCAGCAGCGATTGCAGCTCTTTGCGAATTAATGTCCATAAGCGATGAAACATGCCAGTCCCCTTAATCCAGCCGACGTTTAGTTTTAAGCCACGTCAGGCCAATAAACATCACCGCCGAAGCGATTAAAAACAGCACGTTGATAATCAGCACCACCGGAATATTTCCCGCCAGAAACAGGCTTTGCAACGTGCTGACGAAGTAGCGTGCGGGAATAATGTAAGTCACCGCGCGGATAATCGCCGGCATGCTGTCTATCTGGAAGATAAATCCCGACAACATAATTGAGGGCAGGAAGGCGGCGTTCAGCGCCACCTGTGCGGCGTTAAACTGATTGCGGGTGATGGTGGAAATCAGTAAACCCATACCGAGCGTGCTGAGCAGAAACAAGCTGGTAATGAAAAACAGGATCAGCAACGAACCGCGATACGGCACGCCCAGAATAAATACCGACACCAGCATACACAGCAACATCGCCAGCATGCCAAGAAAGTAATAGGGGATAAGCTTACACAGCAGCAGTTCGACGCGGGTGACTTCGGTAGACAGCAGCGCTTCCATGGTGCCACGTTCCCACTCACGCGCCACCACAAGCGAAGTGAGGATCGCGCCAATGACCGTCATAATGATAGTGACCGCCCCGGGAATAATAAAATGCTGGCTGATGGCCGCCGGGTTAAACCAGTACCGGGTCTGCACATCGATCAGTGGCTCGAACGATTCACCCCGGTCTTCCGCCCGTTGCTTTTGCCAAATCTGCCAGATACCTTCGACATAACCCTGCACAAAGTTAGCCGTGTTTGGCTCACTGCCGTCGGTGATGACCTGAATGGGCGCCACGTCGTTGGGTCGCGCCATCTGCTGGGCAAAATCTACCGGGATCACCACCAGCCCGCGAATGCGTCCGGCCTGCATTTTCTCAATCAATTCCTGACGGTTATCGCTGATGGTGGCATCAATATAGGGCGAGCCGGTCATGGTATGGGTAAAGTCCAGCGCCTCTTTGCTTTGCTGTTCAAGCAAAACCCCCACCCGTAGCTTGCTGGAGTCGAGGTTGATCCCGTAGCCGAAGATAAACAGCAGCAGCAGCGGGATCACGACGGCAATCAGCCAGCTACTGGGATCGCGGACGATCTGGCGTGTTTCTTTCACGCACAACGCCCGCACGCGCCGCCAGGAGAGAGAGTGGCTACTCATGCGTATGCTCCTTATCCCAGTCATTGATAAGCGTAATAAACGCCTGCTCCATCGTTGGGTCCGGCGTGTCGCTATCGGCTGCTTGTGCTTTCAGGTCATCAGGCGTGCCGCTGGCAATCAGCTTGCCGCGATACACCAGCCCGATACGATCACAGTATTCCGCCTCGTCCATAAAGTGGGTGGTGACCATCACCGTAACCCCTTTCTCTACCATGCTGTTGATATGCAGCCAGAATTCCCGACGGGTGAGGGGATCGACCCCGGAAGTGGGTTCATCGAGGAACAGGATATCGGGTTCATGCATCAGCGAGCAGGCCAGGGCCAGGCGCTGCTTAAAGCCCAGCGGCAGATCGTCGGTGGCATGAGACGCGATGCTTTTCAGGCCGAATGCCTCGCTCATACGATCGATTTTCTCTTTCTGCGCCCGACCGCGCAGGCCGTAGACGCCAGAGAAAAAGCGCAGATTCTGTTCAACCGTCAGGTTACCGTACAGGGAGAATTTCTGTGCCATATAGCCCAGATGCTGACGTGCTTTGCCGGAGCTGACTTTCAGATCCATATCCAGCACCAGCGCTTTGCCGGAGGTGGGGACCAGCAGACCGCACATCATTTTAAAGGTGGTGGATTTACCGGCACCGTTCGGCCCAAGCAGGCCAAAAATCTCACCACGTTGTACGGCAAAATCCACATGATCGGTGGCCGCAAAATCACCAAATTTCTTGGTTAGTGCTTTGGCTTCGATCACCGTTTCACCAGGCGTTCCCTCAACCGTATGCAGGATCGCGCCCAGCGGTGATTCCGACGTACCGGCACCACCCAGTAAATCAATGAAGGCATCCTCGAAGCGGGGCGTCGTTTCGCTGATGTTAATCTCCGGCATCCCGTCCGCCCGACGAATATCATCCGCAGTGGCTGTTTTTTTCAGGATCAAACGTACCGATTTACCCTGAATCATCCCGTCGCTGACCTGCGGTAGTTTTAATGCCCGCTGCAGCAACCGACGGTTGTTTTCCTGCGGACTGCTCATCAGGAAACTGCGGCCCGCCATGGTTTGCGTCAGTTGAGTTGGTTCGCCTTGGTACAACAGTTCGCCTTCGTTCATCAGCAGCACATCGCGGCACTGCTCTGCCTCATCCAGATATGAGGTACTCCAGAGGATCAGCATGCCGTCCCCGGCCAGTTCGTGCACCATTTGCCACAGTTCACGACGGGAGATGGGGTCGACGCCGACACCCGGCTCATCAAGCAACAATACTTTGGGCTCGCCGACCAGCGTACAGGCCAGCCCCAGCTTCTGTTTCATCCCACCGGAAAGTTTGCCAGCCAGACGCCCGGTAAATGGCCCCAACGAGGTAAATTCCAGCAGGCGGGCAAACGTTTTTTCTCGCGCTTCGCCGGTGACACTGCGCAAATCGGCATAGAGATTGAGGTTCTCCATGACGGTTAAATCTTCATACAGGCCAAATTTCTGCGGCATATAGCCCAGTACCGCATGCAGCGCACTGTCGTCCTTGATGGGGTCAAAGCCGATCACGGTGGCGCTACCGTCATCGGGTTTTAACAGACCCGCCAGCATCCGCATTAGCGTGGTTTTTCCGGCGCCATCAGGCCCGACAAGCCCGGTGACGTAGCCTGCATGAATGGTGCAGTCGAGTGGGGCAACCGCCGGTTTTTCCATCCCGGCAAAGCGTTTCGTCAGACCATTCAGCGTAATGACGGCGTCATTCATGCCGCGCCTCGGTACCGAATTTTACCGTCACCGGCATTCCCTGGCGTAGCACATCGTCTGCGTCGGTCACGACAATACGCAGACGGTAAACCAGGTCAGTACGCAGGTCCGGGGTTTCCACCGTTTTCGGGGTAAATTCTGCGGTAGGTGACACGAAGCCAATTTTACCGTGATACGGTTTGTCCGGCCGACCGTCGGTGTAGAGCAAAATTTCACGTCCCGGCTGCGCCTGGCTCAGATTACGTTCGTCTACATAGGCGCGAACCCAGACCGGGTGGGTGAGCGACAGCGTCAGTACCGTACCGCCTGCGCTGAGCATACTGCCGGGTTCGACCGCACGGGTAAGCAGCGTGCCGTCTGACGGTGAGGTCAGCGTGGTGTCATGCAAATTAAGCTCAGCCTGTGCCAGCTCAGCCTGAGCCTGTTCGAGCGTGGCTTTTGCCTGCGCAATATCCTGCACACGGTTACCGCTGCGATATTGCGCGAGTTTATCTTGCGCGGATTTTAACGAGGCCAGCGCCTGGTCACGCGATGAACGGGCATTTTCCAGATCGTTGGCGGAGATGGTGCGACTTTTCCACAATCCTACCTGGCGATTATAAAAATTCTGCGCGTAATCATAAGCCGCCTGCGCCTGTTTTACCGCCGCGGCAGTTTGCGCGATCTCTTCTTCCCGATAACCTGCCAGCATCAGGTCGTACTGCGCCTGGGCGGCGGCAACATTGGCTTTCGCCTGCATCAGCGCGTTTTCATACGGGGCGCGATCCAGCTCGCCCAGCACCTGGCCTGCGGTAATGGCATCGCCTTCGTCAACCGCCAGCGAGGCCAGCCGGCCACCGACGCGAAAACTCAGGTTGACGCTACGGATATCGACGTTGCCGTACAGCGTCAGGCCGTTATCTTGCCGACTTTGATACCACCACGTTCCACCGGCAATCACGGCAACGAGGACCGCGATAACCAGCCCAAGAACGACAGGTTTTTTCATGACTCCAGACTCCTTTGCGTTAAACCTTGCAGAATAAGATCGATATGACAGGTGACCGTTTGGTAAATCAGCGCGGTTTTATCCTCATCAAATTGTGACCAGCCCGTACGTAACAGAATCGTTTCTTTACCCAGGCGAAAGGCCAGCACCTCGCCAAGTATGGCGTGGGTGTGCAGGATCATTTGGGTATCATGGGCATCGCAGCCAGTATAGGCAGCGATCAGACGTGTCAGGTGGGTATGCAGTGGATTGATAACCTGGTCATGCACCAGTTGATACGCGGCGGTAGGGGAAAGCTGCTCGCGTGAAATAAACTTGCTCAGGTTAACCGTGTCGTCCTGGGTTAACAGCATGATCATATTTTTGCAGGCGCGCAGGATAAGTTCGCGCATCGCGGCCCGGTCTGGCTTTGGCTGAGCAAACAGTCGCTCTGCTTCCTCCGCGTGAGGACGAAACTGTGAGCCGATAAAATCTGCAATCCACTGGGCGCAGGCGAGATATAAATCTTCTTTTGAGCCAAAATAGTAGGTGATGGCCGCAATGTTTTGTCCGGCCTGAGCCGCAATATCACGCGTAGTGGCGTGCAGGCCGTACTCGCCAAATTGCGCCAGTGCGGCGGCAATGAGCTGATTTTTCGCCTGTTCACCTTTGGTTGTCATGGTGGGTGTATTCATTGCGCGACTCTGAACTTAATCAATCGATTGATTAAGATTATGACTCATACGTCACCTTGTCCAGTCTGTCGACGTATTTTCCGTGGGCGGGAAATTTATGCGGTATATCACAAAAACTGCTACACTCCGCCCCTTCATGACATTGTGGTTTTTGTCATCTCTATTATATGTATCTCCCTGAAAACGACACCGGTAACGGTCAGGGTGGTTCGGAGTTGTTATGTCTTTTGATTCCCTTGGTTTAAACCCTGATATTTTACGTGCCGTTGCCGAGCAGGGTTACCGTGAACCTACCCCTATTCAGCAGCAGGCGATCCCTGCCGTGCTGGAAGGCCGCGATCTGATGGCCAGCGCCCAGACCGGCACGGGTAAAACGGCAGGTTTTACCCTGCCGCTGTTACAACATCTCATTACCCATCAGCCGCATGGCAAAAGCCGTCGTCCGGTACGTGCGTTGATCCTTACGCCAACCCGCGAACTGGCGGCTCAGATTGGCGAAAACGTCCGTGATTACAGTAAGTATCTGAATATTCGCTCGCTGGTGGTCTTCGGCGGCGTCAGCATCAACCCGCAGATGATGAAGCTGCGTGGCGGCGTAGATGTGCTGATCGCCACTCCGGGTCGTTTGCTCGATCTGGAACACCAGAATGCGGTGAAACTGGATCAGGTTGAGATCCTGGTGCTGGATGAAGCCGACCGCATGCTGGATATGGGTTTTATCCATGATATTCGTCGCGTACTGGCTAAACTGCCGGCAAAACGTCAGAACCTGCTGTTCTCGGCTACGTTCTCTGACGACATTAAATCGCTGGCCGAAAAACTGTTGCACAACCCGCTGGAAATCGAAGTGGCGCGTCGTAATACCGCGTCAGAGCAGGTGACTCAGCATGTGCATTTCGTTGATAAAAAACGTAAACGTGAACTGCTGTCGCAGATGATTGGTCAGGGTAACTGGCAGCAGGTGCTGGTATTTACCCGTACTAAACACGGCGCGAACCATCTGGCAGAACAGTTGAACAAAGACGGTATTCGCAGTGCGGCGATCCACGGCAATAAATCTCAGGGGGCGCGTACGCGTGCGCTGGCTGATTTTAAATCCGGGGATATTCGTGTGCTGGTGGCGACCGACATTGCAGCGCGCGGGCTGGATATCGAAGAGCTGCCGCATGTTGTGAACTACGAGTTGCCAAACGTACCGGAAGATTACGTGCACCGTATTGGCCGTACCGGTCGTGCGGCGGCAACCGGTGAAGCGTTGTCGCTGGTGTGCGTTGATGAACACAAGTTGCTGCGTGATATCGAGAAGCTGCTGAAAAAAGAGATCCCGCGTATTGCGATCCCGGGCTATGAGCCAGACCCGTCAATCAAAGCTGAGCCGATCCAGAACGGACGTCAGCAGCGTGGCGGCAGTGGTCGTGGTCAGAGTGGTGCTGGTCGTGGGCAGCAGCCGCGTCGTCAGGATGGCAGTGCGCCAAAAGCGAAACCGCGTAGCAGCGAAGGCAAACCGGCGGGCGATAAGCCTCGTCCGCCGCGCCGTCCGCGCAAACCTTCATCTGCACAGTAAGTTACGTTACCGAATGGCAGCGTAAACGTGTTATCCGGCCTGCCTGTCGCGTAGGTCGGATACGCAATGCATCATTCCCCGGAACTTTGCGATTTCAGTACGATTGAGCAGGTATAGCGTCCTGCCGGATGAATCGAAATCGTCGTTTCAAATACCTTTCCTTCTCTGTCCAGATAGCGACGCACAATTCTCATCGCCGGAGAATCAGGTGCGACGTTAAGGATTTTTGCTATTTTCCTGGGCACGCCGACGGCCGTGATCGTCTGGTGAACTTCATGGCTTTTAATGCCGTAATGCGTTTCGATCAGATCGCTAATTAACGAGTGCGGATCGTCGCGGATGTACGTGCGCAGCTTGGCGTAATCCGTACTGGCGTAACTGTCGGTCCAGCAGATTGGCGCATCCGGGTTTTGCGCATCTTCACGGGTACTGGCAATGTGCAGCCAGCGGGAGCCTGGCGGGCAGCCAATCATCTGGGAAAGCTCAATATCCGCCACAATCTCGTCGATTTTCTTAATCACGCGTAGGTTGTTTTTTGCCAGCAGCAACAGATCCTCAAGATGCGATAGCGGGTGATTGACGCCGTTAGCCTTAGGTTCGCAAACGCGGGTTCCCGCGCCTTTACGCCGTGATATCAGACCTTGCTCTGTTAATTCCCTTAGCGCCTCACGCATGGTGTGGCGGCTGACCTGCCATGTTTCGCACAGTTCCATTTCCGTAGGAAACAGCGAGCCGGGAGCAAAGGTACCCACCGCAATTTGCTGCGCCAGTTCACGTGCTATTCGCTTGTACAGAGATTCTTTCATCGCAGTTTCATCAAAAAATTAATGATCTTCATCACAAAAATATGTACGGACTATTCCATACATTCCTCATGAATACTATAAATGTCCGTACATTTAAATGTACGGACATTTGAATTATGTCTGGACATTGAAGCGGTCTTTGTTCATCCAACAAACGACCCGAAACACGCATCTTATCATTATCAGATTTTCCAGGGGGATTTATGGCTTCGAATGTACTTGATTCTGTTCTGTTCAGGGATTCTTTCGGCACACCGGCGATGCGCGCGGTGTTTGACGATCGCGAGCTGGTACGCAAATACGTGGAAGTGGAAGTGGCCTTAGCCAAAGCCCAGGCACGCTGCGGTGTGATACCCGAGGCTGCGGCGCAGGAAATTGCCGAGAAATGTAATGCCGATACGCTGGATTTCGATTTGCTGCGCCATGAAACCGAGATTGTGGGTTATCCCATCCTGCCGTTGGTACACCAGATTTCGAAACAAGCCGGGGAATCTGGTGGTTATGTGCACTGGGGGGCAACCACTCAGGACATTATGGACACCGCAGTGGTCCTGCAAATTCGTGATGCTTTTGCGCTCATTGAATCCGATATGGACAAACTCCGTGCAACGCTGGCCGATCTTTCACGCCGCTACCGTGATACGCCGATGGCAGGGAGAACCCATTTACAACAGGCTTTGCCCGTGACCTTCGGTTACAAAACGGCCATCTGGCTGGATATGTTTGAACGCCACGCGGAACGTCTTACCCAGGCGCGTCCGCGTGTGCTGGTTGGCGAGTTTGCGGGTGCGGCCGGTACGCTGGCATCGCTGGGGGATAAAGGGCTGGCGGTACAAAAAGCGATGATGGAAGAGTTGGGACTCAATGTACCGACCTCCACCTGGCACGTCGCGCGTGATGGTTTTGCCGAAGCCGTAAACCTGTTAGCGGTGATTACCGGGTCGCTGGGCAAGATTGCCTACGACGTAATGCTGCTGGCAGCAAACGAGTTTGGCGAACTGTATGAGCCGTTTGTTAAAGGACGTGGCGCCAGCAGCACTATGCCGCAGAAACGTAACCCTATTTCCAGCGAGTTGATGCTGGCCTGTGCGAAAGGCGTACGTCAGCAAGCGGGACTGATGCTGGATGCGATGGTGCAGGATCTGGAGCGGGCGACCGGACCGTGGCATGCGGAATGGATTGCTATCCCGGAAAGTTTTGTCCTCAGCGCCGGGGCATTGCATCAGGCCAACTTTATGTTAGCGGGGCTGGTGGTTGATGAGGCTGCGATGAAACGTAACCTCGGCATGACCAACGGGCTGATTGTGGCGGAAGCGGTCATGATGGGGTTGGCTCCGTATATTGGTCGTCAGGATGCACATGACGTCGTGTATGACGCCTGTCGTATCGTCAATGAACAAGGGGGACGACTGGCGGATGTGCTGAATGCGATGCCATCCGTCTGTGAACGACTGGACCCACAGTTGATTGAAGAACTGACCGACCCGGCGAATTACCTGGGAATGGCGCCCGCGATGGTCGATCAGGTGCTGGCCAAATATCTGTCGCAGAAATGACGGTTCTCGGGTTAACGGAATAAGGATATTTTTATGTCAACGAATTCTGTCGCGGGAAAATCCATTCTGTCGTTCCTGATACCGCTGGCCATTGGGGGGATCATTTGGTTTTATCCCGTACCTGATGGTCTGACGCCTCAGGCCTGGCATATGTTTGCCATTTTTGCCGCGACCATTGCCGCTATTCTTACCCAACCGCTCCCGTCGGGGGCGGTGATGTTAATTGCACTTTGCGTGGTTATTTTCACCAAAACGTTGCCAGAGGCAAAGGCGCTGTCAGGGTTTGCGTCCGGTACGGTATGGCTTATCTTCTGCGCTTATGTCCTATCTCTGGGGTTTGTTACCTCAGGGCTTGGGAAACGTATCGCGTACAAAATGCTGTCGCTTTTTGGCGGCAGCAGCCTGGGTATCGCCTACTCGCTGGGGGTGTCCGATCTGATTATGGCCCCGGCAATGCCGTCGGTTACTGCCCGCTCCGGGGGGATAATTTTTCCCATCACCCGTTCAATCAATGACGTTCTGGGCTCGGCGCCTGGGGTAACTGGCAAGCGCATCGGTGATTTCTTAACCATGGTGTGCTTTCAGTTTACGCCGATTACCGGGGCGATATTCCTCACCGGGATGGCGGCGAACCCGCTGGTGGCCAGTCTGGCAAAATCCTCGTTAGGCGTTGAGATAACCTGGGGCGGATGGTTTATTTCCGCGGTGGTTCCGGCGATGGTCTGTTTCTGCCTGATGCCGCTTCTGGTCTATAAATTGCTGGACCCTGAGCTTAAGCGGACGCCAGAAGCAAAAGCGATGGGCAAGCAGGCGTTGGGTGAACTCGGTGCGATGAGCAGCAACGAGAAAAAGGTCGCTTTTGGCTTTGTGCTGGCGTTGGTCGGCTGGGGCACCAGCTTGATCACGGGATTATCGGCGACCTCTGTCGGGCTGGGGCTGGCCGCCTATCTGTTCGCCTCTGGCGCAGTCAGTTGGAAAAGCCTGCTCAATGACCACGCGGCCTGGGATACGGTGATTTGGTTTAGCGTCATTATTAGTCTGGCGACCGGACTTGCCGATCTGGGCTTTATTAAATGGATGACGATAAAACTGGGCAGCGGTATTCAGGGATTTGGCGCGATAGAATCCTTTGTTATGCTGGGGATTCTTTATATTTACGTTCATTATCTCTTTGCCACGGCGACCGGGCATGTCGCTGCACTGTATGCCCCTTTTGCGGCCACGGCGATCGCAGCAGGCGCGCCGCCGATGATGGTCGCTATCTGTTTTGGTATCTTCAGCAACCTGATGTGGGGCAATACGGAGTACGGTGGTGGGCCAGGCCCGATCTATTTTGCCCAAGGGTATTTTGAACGTCCGCGCTTTTACAGAATCAACCTCTGCGTGGTGACGGCGAATGTGATTATCATTTTTGCCGTGGGCATGCTGTGGTGGAAGTTGTTGGGATACTATTAGCCGACACCCTTATTCGGCTTGCAATGTACCTCACTGTAGGCCGAATAAGGCGCGAACCCGGATTGTAGGCCGGATAAGGCGTGTAAGCCGCCATCCGGCAATTTAAGCCAGTGCTGCGAGCCGCTTTCCAGAATGGGGGAAAAAGGTACATTGAGCGTCTGAAATGTGCCACAATGGTGGCTGTTTATACAGTATTTCAGGTTTTCTCATGGCATTAACCGCGGCGCTAAAAGCGCAAATAGCCGCCTGGTACAAGGCGCTTCAGGAACAGATCCCCGACTTTATTCCCCGTGCACCGCAGCGACAGATGATTGCCGATGTCGCGAAAACGCTGGCAGGGGAAGAGGGACGGCATCTGGCGATTGAAGCACCGACCGGAGTAGGGAAAACGTTATCTTACCTGATCCCCGGTATCGCCATTGCGCGTGAAGAACAGAAAACGTTAGTGGTCAGTACCGCTAACGTCGCGTTGCAGGATCAGATCTACAGCAAAGACCTGCCGTTGCTGCGTAAAATCATCCCCGATCTGCGTTTTACCGCTGCTTTTGGTCGTGGTCGTTATGTCTGCCCGCGCAATTTGGCTGCGCTGGCGAGCACCGAACCTAATCAACAGGATCTGCTGGCCTTTCTCGACGATGACCTGACGCCCAATAACCAGGAAGAACAAAAGCGCTGCGCCAGGCTGAAAGGCGATCTCGACAGCTATAAATGGGACGGGTTGCGCGATCACACGGATATCGCCATTGATGACGGACTCTGGCAGCGTCTGAGCACCGATAAAGCGAGCTGTCTGAACCGCAACTGCCACTACTATCGTGAATGTCCTTTCTTTGTCGCTCGCCGCGAGATTCAGGAAGCCGAAGTGGTGGTGGCGAACCACGCGTTGGTGATGGCGGCAATGGAAAGCGAAGCCGTACTGCCAGAGCCGAAAAACCTGCTGTTAGTCCTTGATGAAGGCCACCATTTGCCGGATGTCGCCCGCGATGCGCTGGAGATGAGTGCGGAAATCAGTGCCCCCTGGTATCGACTTCAGCTGGATCTGTTCTGCAAATTAGTAGCAACCTGCATGGAGCAGTTCCGCCCGAAAACCACGCCGCCGCTGGCGAACGCCGAGCGGTTGAACAGCCACTGTGAAGAGCTATATGAGCTGATTGCTTCACTTAATAACATCCTTAATCTCTATATGCCCGCCACGCAGGAAGCGGAACACCGCTTTGCAATGGGAGAACTGCCTGATGAAGTGATGGAAATCTGCCAGCGACTGGCGAAACTGACGGAAATGCTGCGCGGCCTGGCAGAACTGTTCCTCAACGATCTCAGTGAAAAAACCGGTACCCACGATATTGTGCGTCTGCATCGGGTTATTTTGCAGATGAACCGGGCATTGGGCATGTTCGAGGCGCAAAGCAAATTGTGGCGTCTGGCGTCGCTGGCGCAGTCGTCAGGGGCGCCGGTGAGTAAATGGGTGACACGCGAGGTGCGCGATGGGCAGATCCACGTCTGGTTCCATTGTGTCGGGATCCGCGTGAGCGATCAGCTCGAACGACTACTGTGGCGTAGCGTACCGCATATTATTGTGACCTCTGCCACGCTCCGTTCTCTCAATAGCTTCTCGCGTCTGCAGGAGATGAGCGGTCTGAAAGAAAAAGCGGGAGACCGCTTTGTCGCGCTGGATTCACCGTTTAACCACGTTGAACAGGGCAAAATCGTCATTCCAAAGATGCGCTACGAACCGTTGATGGAGAACGAAGAGCAGCACATCGCGGAAATGGCGGCCTATTTCCGCGAGCAACTGGAAAGTAAAAAGCATCAGGGCATGCTGGTGCTTTTTGCCAGCGGGCGGGCGATGCAGCGTTTTCTGGAGCACGTTACCGATCTGCGCTTGCTGCTGCTGGTACAGGGTGACCAGCCGCGCTATCGTCTGGTGGAGTTACACCGAAAGCGGGTAGAAAACGGCGAACGCAGCGTACTGGTCGGACTGCAATCTTTTGCCGAAGGTCTGGATTTGAAAGGCGAATTGCTGACCCAGGTACATATTCACAAAATCGCCTTTCCGCCCATCGACAGTCCGGTAGTGCTCACTGAGGGCGAGTGGCTGAAAAGCCTGAACCGCTACCCTTTTGAGGTGCAAAGCTTACCGGCAGCGTCGTTCAATTTGATCCAGCAAGTTGGGCGACTCATTCGTAGCCATGGCTGCTGGGGTGAAGTCGTGATCTACGATAAGCGGTTGTTGACCAAAAACTATGGCAAGCGTTTACTGAATGCGTTACCCATTTTTCCGATAGAGCAACCTGCTGTGCCAGACGTTATAGTAAAACCAAAAGAAAAAGCGAAACCCACGCGCCGTCGTCGGCGTTAACGATGCGAGCAACAGGAAAGGAGTTATCGATGGATTACCGCAAAATCATCAAAGAGATTGGGCGAGGTAAAAATCACGCGCGTGACCTGGACCAGGATACTGCTCGCGGACTGTATACCCATATGTTGAATGGCGATGTCCCTGACCTTGAGATGGGCGGCGTGCTGATTGCGCTGCGTATTAAAGGCGAGGGAGAAGCGGAGATGCTGGGCTTTTATGAAGCGATGCAAAACCATACCATTCGCCTGACGCCGCCTGTTGCCAAACCCATGCCCATTGTGATCCCCAGTTACAATGGCGCGCGCAAGCAAGCCAATCTGACGCCGCTGCTGGCTATCTTACTGCATAAACTGGGATTCCCGGTGCTGGTACACGGCGTCAGCGAAGATCCAACCCGCGTGCTGACAGAAACCATTTTTGAACTGATGGGGATCATGCCCACGCTGCATGCCGGCCAGGCACAGGCAAAACTGGATGGCCATGAACCGGTGTTTATTCCGGTGCGCGCGCTGTGTCCGCCGCTGGAGAAGCAACTGGCGATGCGCTGGAGAATGGGCGTGCGCAACAGTGCACATACGCTGGCGAAGTTGGCCACGCCGTTTGCAGAAGATGCCGCGCTGCGTCTTGCCAGTGTTTCTCATCCTGAATATGTCTCGCGAGTGGCGAAATTTTTCGGCGACATTGGCGGCCGTGGTTTGCTGATGCACGGCACGGAAGGCGAAGTGTATGCCAACCCGCAACGCTGTCCGCAGATTAGCCTGATAGACCCGACGGGAGTGCGTGTGCTACAGGACCGCCAGAGTGAAATGCCTGATGAGCCCGTCCCACTGCCGGTAGCAAAAGATCCGGAGACGACCGCCCGCTGGATTGAACGCTGTCTGGCCGGAAGCGAGCCGATACCGGCCTCATTGAAAATTCAGATGGCTTGCTGTCTGGTGGCCACCGGAGAATCCACCACGCTGGCAGACGGGCTTGCTCGCGTCGATCAAAGCTTCTGACCCTTTCTTCATCCCGACGGGCCTGTCATTTGGCCCGTCAGTCGTTCCTGTCCTGCACCCTCTGCAACGTGAAATTTCTGCACGTTTATTGACCTCCTGGCTACCGTAGCGCAGCATAGTTTGTTGAAAAATAAGAAACACAACAAACACGCAACACAACAGGAGATTACAATGAACAGTGGACATCGCTTTCACGCGCCAACGCTGCATGCGTTTATTCAGGCCGTTTTCCGCCAGATGGGGAGTGACGAGCAGGAAGCGCAGTTGGTGGCCGATCATCTGATTGCCTCAAACCTCGCCGGCCATGATTCACATGGTATCGGGATGATCCCAAGCTACATTCGCTCATTCTCGCAGGGGCATTTGCAGATCAATCGTCATGCGAAAGTGGTGAAAGAGGCGGGGGCAGTGGTTACGCTGGATGGGGATTGCGCATTTGGTCAGGTAGCCGCGCATGAAGCTATCGCGCTGGGGATTGAGAAAGCTCAGCAGTACGGAATTGCTGCGGTAGCACTGCATAATTCTCATCATATTGGGCGCATTGGCTACTGGGCGGAGCAGTGTGCGGCGGCGGGCTTTGTCTCTATACACTTTGTGAATGTGGTGGGGATCCCGATGGTTGCCCCGTTCCATGGCCGTGATAGCCGTTTTGGCACCAACCCTTTCTGCGTCGTGTTTCCACGTAAAAATGATTTCCCGTTGCTGTTGGACTACGCGACCAGCGCCATCGCTTTTGGTAAAACGCGCGTGGCGTGGCACAAAGGTGAGCCGGTTGCGCCGGGTTGTCTGATTGATGCCCTGGGGGCTCCTACCACCGATCCTGCCGTTATGCAGGAATCGCCATTGGGCTCGCTGCTCACCTTCGCCCAACATAAAGGCTACGCGCTGGCGGCAATGTGTGAAATCCTGGGCGGTGCGCTCTCTGGCGGTAAAACGACCCACGAAGCCAGTTTGCAGAACAGCGCAGACGCCATTATTAACTGCATGACCACGATCATCATTAACCCAACGCTATTCGGTGCCCCGGACTGTGACAATCAGGTTTCGGCATTTGCTGAATGGGTCAAAGCGTCGCCGCATGCTGAGGATGCGCCTATCCTGTTACCGGGCGAGTGGGAAGTGAATACCCGTGAAGAGCGGCTGGCGCAGGGTATTCCGCTTGATGCCGGAAGCTGGCAAGCGATATGTGAGGCGGCACGGCAAATCGGTATGCCGGATGCGGTATTGCAGGCGTTTCGCCAACGGCTTGAACACTAGATAAAAAAAAGCCCGTCCAGTGGCGGACGGGCAAACAAAGGGTAACAAACAGGGTCAATGAGGGTTGGAGCATTGGGTCGTACAGGAATTCTGTTGGTTATTTGTAGATAACCGCGGTGCCGCTCATTTTGTCGTTGCCGACAGCGGAGGTGATGCTGTAACCACTTGCACCAGCAGCAGCCGCTTTTTCAGCCAGTTTTGCTTCCAGGCCGTCCAGCGTGGTGGCGCCATCAGCAGATACCACACCCATTTTATTCATGCTTTGCGCCTGAGTGGAGGTAACCGGCTCAGCAGCGAAAACACCAAATGACAGGGTAGACAGGGCGATAGCAGCAACAGCAAATTTAATGTTTTTCATGATTTTTCTCTCGCAGGTTTATTCGGTTAGTCGATGTTCTGTTCAGTAGACGTTGTTCTGTCGATGTGAGAAGTATCACGTTTTTTTCGGTGAGAGAAAATCGAATAGAATTGACGACATCAATCAAAAAAATTGAATGACAAATAACTTATTGAATATTAATAAATTCAGAAGAGGGATTTACAGTTCTTGTCATTGCGCTTTACAGAGAAAGTGACAACGGCACATTTTGCTACACCGTGGGTGAAAAAGCGTGCTCGTAAAGGAAATCGTATGCGCTGAAACTTTTGGTAAAGATGAGTCAACGTAGCTGGCTGTCTTTCGAACCTCTGCGATTATATCCTGAAAATGCAGAGTTATGTGAATCTTTATCCTGTTGGCAGGAGATGCACAAACGCACGCCAGGTACCGCTTCACGGCGCGCCTGCGGGATAGGATTGCCACATTCTTCACATTCATGCAGACTTTCTCCCGTGGGTAACTCACCACGGGCACGGGCAACAGCATCTTCAATCGTATTGTTGATCTGTTCGTTCACAGCGTCGTCACTTGCCCAGCCGGATGCCATGTGTGCCTCCTGTCATTCGTTTTATAAAACTCGTTTATAGAATAATTATAGCGAATGAGGCGGGGGAAAAATGAGCGCCTACGGGCGTATCAGATTTCGGACCACTCGCGCAGCAGGTTATGATAAAGATTAAGCAACGACAGGATCTCTGCACTTTCTCCGTGGCGCGCTTTCAGTGATTGAATGTTCTTATCCAGTTCAAACAGCATGGCGCGTTTTTTGTCATCACGGATCATCGACTGGACCCACATAAACGATGCCACACGGGTTCCTCGGGTAACCGGCGTGACGCAGTGCAGACTGCTGGAGGGGTAAAGTACCAGATCGCCAGCCGGAAGCTTCACCGTATGTTGTCCGTAAGTATCATTTACCCGAAGTTCCCCGCCGTCATAGCTGTCGGGATGGCTTAAAAACAAGGTCGCGGAAAGGTCAGTTCGCATCCAGCCGTTTTCCGGGTGACTACGCACCGCGCCATCAACGTGAAAACCGTAGGTTTCGTTGTTCTGATAACGATTGAACAGCGGTGTAGAGAGGGTTTTCGGCAGTGCGGCAGCGAAAAACAACGCGCTGTTGTTCACGGCGTTCTGCACCGCTTGTTGCAATGCCATATAGCGCTCGCTTCGCGTGTCAACCTGCTGGTTATTTTTAACCTGTGCTCCCTGAGCGCCCGTTGTGACACGGCCATCAACCCAGTCTATGGTTTCCAGTTGTTCGCGAAACCAGGCTACATCATGCGCCGACAGGACGCCGGGAATGTGGTACATCATCAGAGTTTCTCCTGAAAGTGGGGCTTGCGCCCCACGCGATGGATTAGAAATGCATATTCGCGGTGAGCAGGAAGGTTCTTGGCTCGCCCGGATGGTAACGGTATCCACTTTTGTTAATGGAGGATACGTATTGGGTGTCAAACAGGTTGTAGACGTTCAACTGGAAATCGAGATTGCGGTTTACGCGATAGCCTAACTTGGCATCCGCCACCCAGTAGCCTTCGGTATAGGATGGCGTCCCAACGGCGCCGTCCGAACCGCGATGCATGCTGCCTACGTAGCGAGCACCGGCACCAACGGAAACATCATCAGTGGCCTGGTACTGACTCCACAGCGTGAAGGCATGTTCCGGCGTATACGGCAGGGAAGATGAACCATCCTGCGCGACGTCTTGACCGCTATGCACCGTGGCGCGCTGTTGGGTATAACCGCCAATCACCTGCCATGCCGGGGTAATATTTCCTGCCACGGAGAGCTCGTAGCCTTCAACACGTTTTTCGCCATACTGGGAGTATGTCCCGTCATCGTTCTGTTCAACTTCGTTCTCGATATCCGTGCGGAAAACGGCGGCGGTCAACAGCAGGCGTTTATCCAGCACCTCCCATTTCGTCCCGATTTCGCTGGTCTTTGCCTTTTGCGGTTTAAAATCGGTACGGTTGGCGCTGTTACCGGTCCCACTTTGAGCAAGGGCAAAATTACTGCCGCCCGGCGGTTGCTGAGAAACCGCGTAGTTGATGTAAACGTTGCCGTTCTCGGTCAAATGGTACAGCGCACCCGCTTTCCAGTTCACCAGATTACCGGATTTCGCGGTGTCGACAGTGGTGACCGGAGAACCTTTGGCTGAGCCCGTTGGGCACGCGACGGCACCGCGACCAGAAGCGCCGCACGCGGTTGCACTGTCATACTCGGTTCGGTAATTATCCAGACGAATACCACCGTTCAGTTCAATATCACGCGTAATTTGCAGAGTATCGAAGGCATAAATACCGAAAGTATCGGTCTGTCCGTTGGCGTTAGCGCCATTACGGGATAATCCGCCAATGTTCACGTTGCTGTTCGGTGAGTAAATATTGACCGGTGGCGGGGTGAGTGGCGCTACGCCATAGTTGGTCTGTGTTTCACGGGTCAACTCCACGCCGGTACTGATGTCATGTCCGACAGCACCGGTATAAAATTTTGACGTCAGGTTGGTCTGGTTGGTGAGGATTTTGTTGCTGACATCTTTGGTATTCGCCACCCGTGACCAGCTCCAGGTATCGACGTTGCGGGTTGGCTGCGTGATGTTTGATGCGCCGCCCATGACCGCGGTCATCAGATAATCCTGTTTAATGCGCGACCAGCGCGTGGTGTTACGAAGGGTCGTGCTGTCACTCAGGTCATGCTCGAAACGCATTGTCGCGGTATCGGTCGTCGAGTCGTCGTAATCGGAGTCGGTACCATAGAAATTATGTGTATCTACTTTTCCGGAATGGTTCAGGGCCGACGTTCCAGCAGACGGCGCTGAGTAGCCAGGCAGACCAATAGTCGGAATTCCTCCGTCCGGTGTGTTGTGCTGGGTGACGTGTAGATAGTTCAGATACAGTCGGTTTTCGGTGCCTAAGCCAAAGGCAATAGAGGGGGCCACGCCGTAGCGTTCATTTTTAATATTATCGCGTCCGGCATCATGCGTTTTTTCACCCATCAGGTTTAAGCGCACTGCGGTGGTGTCACCGATGACCTGATTGATATCCAGCGTTCCCCGGCGGAACCAGGCGCTACCGACGCTGGCTGAGGCATCAATACCTGAATCGGTGCGCGGCTGCTTGCTGATCATATTGATGGAGCCTGTGGGGGCACTGCGACCATAGTCGGTGCCGGAAGGCCCTTTAATCACTTCAACCTGTTCCGTATTGAAGGTGTCACGCGTGACGCTACCAATATCACGAATACCGTCGATATAAATGCTGTTTGAGGTGTCAGCACCTCGCATATACACCGCATCGCCGGTGGTGGAGTTACCATTTTCACCCGCAAAAAATGCGCCAACTCCCGGCACGTTTTTCAACGCATCAGTAAGATTGGTTGCTCCCTGATCTTTAATAACCTGCTCAGAAATGACCGTCATGGTGCGAGTGGTATCAGCCACCGGACGAGAGAACTTCGGGTCGGCAGAGTGCGTTGGGGCATACAGCGAGGGCTTAGCTGCTTCAACGACCAGCGTATCTTCCTGCTTTGTCTCTTGTGAGCCTGCGGCGACGGCCTGGGCTACAGGAGACAGGCCAATACACAGGCCGGCAAAGAAGGTGAGCGAGTGAAAACTACTAGACGGCAGATTGCGATTTTTATCCATGTTAATGAATGACTTATTATTATTGATTAGAAGGTTTCACTCAAACGAAGGGACATCTCTGTGGACGTTATACCCTGCAGGTCTCGCCTGAATGAAATGCGTAATTGATAATAATTTTGATAAGCATTATCAATAAGAGCGACGTTTTAGCATTCATTACTTAAAAAATAAATACATTTATTTACATTGAACTCAAAATTCCAACATGGTGGTTACAGTTCATGCAGGGGATTTCAGAAAGAAAGGACAGCAAACTGCATTCAGGGCGAATGCAGTTGAGCTGAGGGAGAGTTACTTATAGATAGTTGCTGTACCGTACATCTGATTTTTACCGCCAGCGGAATTAACCACAAAGTCTTTCGCGCCTTGCTCTTTCGCTTTTTCTGCCAGCTTACCTTCAAGGTCATCCAGGCTTGATGCTCCGCTCACGGAAATCGTACCGGAGGCTTGTAGTGGACCGGTGGCAGGACTGGTATTGGGCTGTGCAGCAAAAGTCGCAAATGTCATGCCGGTAAGTACGGTAGCGGCAAGGAATGTGAGGCATTTCTTCATGATGATATCCTCTGAGAAACAACAGATCGTGCCTGATAAGTTTAGGTCGTCATTGCAGGGCATTTGCCGCAAAAAATCGACCAACAACAGGCTGTTTTTTGAACGATACAATTCGCATAAAAAATGAAATTTCCCTGCAGTGTATGTTTACCCCGTGGCGTTATGCGGGTATCTTACGCCGCTGTTAAAAGGAGAATGCTATGCCCCCCCAGAAACCGGGATTACATCCACGCAACCGCCACAATGGCCGTTATGATCTTGCGACGTTATGCCAGGTTACTCCTGAGCTGACGCAATTTCTCATCCTCACGCCAGGCGGCGAGCAGAGTGTTGATTTCGCGAATCCGCAGGCAGTGAAGGCGCTCAATAAAGCACTGCTGGCGCATTATTATGCGGTGGCAAACTGGGATATCCCGGAAGGTTTCCTGTGCCCGCCGGTTCCGGGTCGTGCGGACTACATTCACCATCTGGCCGACCTGTTGGGTGAAACCACCGGAACCATCCCTGCAAATGCCAGCGTGCTGGATGTTGGGGTAGGGGCGAACTGCATTTATCCACTGATCGGCGTGCATGAATACGGCTGGCGTTTTACCGGCAGCGAAACCAGTAGTGAAGCGTTTAGCAGCGCTCAGGCAATCATCAATGGCAACCCTGGCTTAACCCGGGCGATTCGTCTGCGTCGTCAGAAAGATGCTTCAGCTATCTTCAACGGCATTATTCACAAGAATGAGCAGTACGAAGCCACGTTGTGTAATCCGCCATTCCATGATTCTGCTGCCTCTGCCCGTGCCGGAAGCGAGCGCAAACGCCGCAATCTGGGGCAAGACAAAGATGACGCGCTGAACTTTGGCGGCCAGCAGCAGGAGCTGTGGTGCGAAGGAGGTGAAGTGGCGTTCATCAGGAAAATGATCGCAGAAAGTCAGGCCTTTGGTCGTCAGGTGATGTGGTTTACCACTCTGGTATCACGGGGTGAGAATCTGCCTCCGTTGTACCATGCGTTAACCGATGCTGGCGCGGTGAAAGTGGTTAAAAAAGAGATGGCCCAGGGGCAAAAGCAGAGTCGCTTTATTGCCTGGACCTTTATGGATAACGATCAGCGTCGTCGTTTTATGGCGCGTCAACGCTAAATCGTGGGCTCGCTCGGCGGCAGCGGTTCTGCTGCCGTTGATTGCGGGCCTGACACCGGTGCGGGCAGTACCTGATAGGTCTGTACCGGGGGGCGCACGTTGGCCAGATCGAAGTGTTTTTTCACCTCGCTGTCGAGCGCAAAACGTACCGTCCACTGCTTCAGCGGCAGGGTGGTAAACGAGACCCTTAAGGTGAATGCCGTATTGGTCAAACCGACAATCCCGGCAAACGACGGCTCGCCAATGATAAGCCCACGAATATCATCCTTTTCCATCACCGCAGCGACCGCATCCTTCAGCGCCTGATTGGCTTTATCCGCATCTTCATGACGGTCGACGTCGTAATTCGCAACGACCGATCCGATCCCACGGACGAAGTTGGCGAAGGTTGTTATCGAGGACCACGGGATGATGTGGTATGCCCCTGTGTCCTGGCGTACCCCAACAGAACGGATCGACATGCGTTCGACCGTGCCGGTTAACGGGCCGATAGTGACCAGATCGCCGGTATTCATGCCGTTTTCAAACTGGATAAATATCCCAGTAATAATATCCTTCACCAGTGTCTGTGATCCGAAAGAGATCGCCAGCCCCAGCGCGCCGGCCCCGGCCAGTAATGGGGCGATATTGACGCCAATCTCTGACAACACAATCATGATCGTGATGGTACTGATGATCACTGCCAGCGCGTTGCGAAATAACGTCAACAGCGTGCGAGTCCGCGCACTGGGCAGCGGACGACCGTGAATATCTGAAGCCAGGCGGTTTTCTATCAGGCTGGCAAGGATCGTCCAGCCGATAGCAGAGAAGAAGAGAATCAGTGCGATGCGGATCAGAATATCGACCGTTTTTTCGCCTGCGCCGTAATGCAGCCAGTTCCAGAAGTCAAACAGTCCCCAGGCGTTGAGTAGCAGCATAACGGCGACACACACTGTCAGGATCCTGGCCACGCTTAACGCCGTTGACAGCCAGCCATTTAGCCGCTTTTGTAATTCCGGATAGCTGCGCTGGGTGTGCGGTGAAAGGGTAATGGTTTTGGCAATCCAGCGGGATAGCATGCCGGATACAAAGGCGGCGATCCCGATGATCACCAGGCTGCGTAACGTTGCGCCCATCATGAATTTCAGACTATTTCCCGGATCAAAGAGTGAGAAGAAGAACAACACAATGAAATAGGCGCTGGCCAGCCAATGCCAGACCAGCGCAAAAGCACGGATAAACAGGCTAAAGAAGGCTAAAGAGCGTGCGGCAAGATTCTGTAAGTGCTGGGTAATCTCATTCTTGTTTCTGAAAATCAGGTACAGCGCCCACAGCGTGATGCACAGCATGATGATGACGTTAGCCATTGCGCCGACCTGTACATTGACCTGGTTCGAAATAATGGGGACCGCCACAATAAGCCCGTAACCAATCAGACTGCTTAATGAACTCAGACGCCGGTTCCAGTAGCGTGCGCCTGCATCCTGAATGTTAAATGGTCGCAGCTCTGTCACCGCCGGGCAAAAAATCAGGCGCAAAATGGCCTTAAAAAATTCAATCAGTGCGAAGGCATTGAGAAACAAGCTCTGCTGGAATGCAATCGTGCGGCTACCGGCATTCATTCGATCACTCAATATCTGCCCGACAAACAGGGTGAGCGCCAGCAGCAGTAAATCGACAATGAACGCGCCAACGATCATGGCGGGAAGCTGTAACCAGTTACTGCGCTCGCGGTTTTTCCGTCGCGCCCACTGCCCCATTTTGCGATACAGCGGCAGTGCGCAAAGCCGTATCAGCCAGTAAAAGCCAAAAACAGATACCGCCAGCATAAGGAAATGGGTCAGGGCATTCGAGAATGTTTGTGGATTAAAGGTTTTGTGGGGGGCGTCAGTAATGTTGCGATACAGCTGGGCAAAGCGGCTTGAGAGAGCCTCGCCATAATGACGGCTGATATCCGTGACATTCTCCAGCACCGTTTTTTCTTCCGTTAACGTTGGTGGGACAATGGTGGGCACCGGTTCGGGAGGTGGCGTGGCCGCCACTTTGCGCAATTGACCGATCAGCTCCTGGCGTGAACTCTCATTTTCCAGCACATCCGCCAGTGCGCCATAGGCCGCCTTTTTTTGTTCGATATCGGGTTCTGTCGTGGGGCCAGCTTGCGGGCTGGTTGAGGCCGGGGAGGGAACGCCGGGTATCGTTACCGCGTGAGTCGGCATGCTCAGAAGACAAAAGAAGATGAACAGGAACAAGCGCATCACTCCTCCCATGAGAAAACAAATTCAAAAGGATAAGTATAGATGTCAGGGCGGGAGAGGATTGAAATGAGAGGATTCTGGTGAAAAACCTCCCTTCCGGCTGAAGGGAGGTATCAGGCATCATGAAACGTGCTGCAAAAATTCCTGCAAACGCTGGCTGGGTGGATTTTCAATCAGGGCTTGCGGATTACCATCTTCGGCAATACGTCCTTTATCGATGAAAATCAGGCGTGAGGCTACTTTTTCGGCGAAGCCAATTTCGTGAGTCACAATCACCATGGTCATCCCTTCTTCTGCCAGGTCCTGCATGACTTTCAGAACCTCATGACGCAGTTCCGGGTCCAGCGCCGAGGTTGGCTCGTCAAACAGCATCATTTTCGGCTTCACCGCCAGCGCACGGGCAATGGCAACACGCTGCTGCTGACCGCCGGAAAGCTCAGAAGGGTAGTGGTGGGCACGCTCGGCCAGACCGACTTTTGCCAGCAGCTCTTTAGCCAGTTTTTCCGCCTGTTCTTTATTCGCCCCACGTACGCGTAGCGGGCCAAACATGACGTTTTCCAGCGCCGTCAGATGGGGGAACAGATAGAACTGCTGAAACACCATTCCGGCTTCCTGGCGGATTAACCGTTCATCGACCTTGGGATCGTTGACCTTCAGACCGTCAACAATCAGGTCACCGGAGGTGATTTCTTCCAGCTTGTTAATGCAGCGCAGCAGCGTAGATTTACCGGAGCCAGATGGCCCGATAATCACCACGACTTCACCTTGTTTAATATTCAGATCGATGTTGTGTAGCACCTGGGTTGGACCAAAGTGCTTAGAAACGTTTTTAAATTCAATCACAGGATTTTCATCCTTCTTTCCAGACGACGCAGAATGAAGCTCAGCACCAGCGTAATGATCAGATAGAACACCGCAACGGCGCTCCAGATTTCCAGGGCGCGGAAGTTACCCGCAATGATTTCCTGACCCTGGCGCGTCAGTTCAGCGACGCCAATGACGATAAACAGCGAGGTATCTTTGATGCTGATGATCCACTGGTTGCCCAGTGGTGGCAGCATACGACGCAGCGCAAGAGGTAAAATAACGTGGCGGATGGTTTCCGTGCGTGAAAGTCCAAGCGCCAGGCCAGCCTCGCTGAATCCTTTGTGGATTGAGAGTACCGCGCCACGCGTGATTTCCGCGATATAGGCACCGGAGTTGATCATGATGGTGACAACAGCGGCGCTGAAGGGGTCAATACGTAAATCGTTAAACGCCATTGGCAGGGCGAAGTAGATAAACATGACCTGTACAACGATTGGCGTACCGCGGATGACTTCGATAAAGACCAGCGCTACATGGTTGGCTATCCAACCGCCGAAGGTACGCGCAAAACCCGCTGCAAGCCCGATAATCAGCCCGCCGGCCAGACCGAGGATTGAAATCCACAGGGTCATTTTGGCGCCTTCTATCAAAAGCGGGATGGCGGGCCAGATGGCACTCCAGTCAAACTGCATATGTCGTTCCTGTTACCGTGGTGAAAAGAGTCAAATGCCCGTTTTACCGGATGTACTTATCCGGCCTACAGGTCTCAAAAATGCTGGCGCAGACCCGGTAAGCATCACGTTACCGGGCCTGTGCTGTAGATTATTATTTAGGTTCAGTACCGAACCATTTTTTGTAGATTTCGTTGTAAGTACCGTTCTCTTTCAGCCTTTTTAGCGCGCCGTTCACTTTCTCACGCAGTGCATCGCTGCCTTTCGGGAAGGCGATACCGTACTGCTGGGCTTCCAGGGAATCGCCTACAGCTTTGAACTGACCGTTGCCGGCAGTTTTGATGAAGTACAGAATGTTTGGTGTATCGTGCAGTACCGCGTCTGCGCGGTTGGTACCCAGTTCCATATACGCGTTATCAATGTTCGGGAACTGACGCAGGTCTTTGGTTTTGATGTTCGCTTTGGCGTAATCCACTGAGCCGGTACCGCCCTTCACTGCGACGACTTTACCGTCCAGATCTTTTACGCTTTTGACATCGTTATTGTTCGCTTTAACCATCACTAACAGGCCGCTTTTGTAGTAGCCGTCAGAGAAGTCGATGGCTTTTTTACGCTCTTCGGTAATGGTGATACCTGCCAGCGCCAAATCGACGTTTTTAGTTTGCAGGGCCGGGATGATGCCGCTGAAATCCATTGGTTTCAGTTCATAATCCAGATTCAGTTCTTTGGCCACGGCAGCCCACAGATCCACATCAAAACCAACGTATTTGTCGCCCTGTTTGAATTCAAAGGGAACAAAGGCGGTGTCGGTTGCGACAACGAGTTTCTTATCTGCGGCATGGGAGGACACCGCAAAAGCCAGGGTAAGTGCAGCCAGTGAAACTTTTAATGCAGACTTCATAGGATTTCCTTTTATATCCACGGGGCGATCCCCTGCGAGAACATATGGCTTAATGAAAAAATCGTGCCAATTTTGCAACTCATTGTTTTAAAAAGAGGGCGTCTCATTTTGTTGCACAATAAGTAGGGCAAAGTGGGCTGTTTGCACCGTTTCAGGGCACTCATTTGGTGCATGACGGGCGCGGTGCAAACGGTATGACTATTTAGCGTAAAAATTGTTGATAAAACAATCTTTCGTTAACGATTGTGTGAAGTGATTATTACAAATAATTTACTTTGAAGTGGCGAATGATCAATGTTATGCACCATAGAAGTGCAAAACCCCCGCAAATGCGAGGGTAATATAGGTATTTCTTATATGTCTGTTATTCGATATTCGCTTCGATAAACCACAAGAATTTGTCGAGGTCACGGGAAGCCGCAGTGAAGATATCTGCTGTATCCTCATCTTTTGCTTCACTTATCGCTTTACGTACGCTGTTAGCAACCACGGCATAACGTTCGGCCAGCTCTTTTAAGTGGTCCTGTACGTTATGGATATCCAGCGGGTAGCTTTTCAGCGGCGTTTTGCTGTTAATAACCTGCGTTGTCCCCAGTGCCACACCACCTAACTGTACGGCACGCTCAGCCATGGTATCGAGGTGATCGGTCAGTGCAGTCCGGAAACCATCCAGCATTTCATGTACGGCAATAAAGTTTGCGCCGCGCATATTCCAGTGTGCCTGTTTGGTGATCAGTGACAGGTCGATGAATTGGATCACCTGCTGATTCAGCAGTTCAACAGTCGCTTTCTTATCGCTGTCTGTTACATCGTTGCGGGTATAAAGGAGGGCAGATGCTTTTGTTTTTACCAGTTTTGCGGTACTCATAATTTCATATCCTCTTGATGTTTACGTCCCAAATCTTCAACGAGGATAAGTATAGCGCTAATTTCAGTTTTATTTTTCCGGTGTTACCTATCACTTTAATAGCGAGGTGAGTGGAAATATAAAATATCGATAATAATCAATATTATAAGTTATTTTAGTACAGAGAATTGTTATTATTGTGTTAATGCTATGCCTCAGCATAAATAGCGTGCTTCAACGCAGAGGTAGAGGGCGATAATAATAGTAGGGATAGATAACAAGATATTCTGCATGATTATGCAAACCATGCAGAATATTGGCAGGTTAATTCACGTCAACTTGCTTAATTTGCGGGTCTTTACGGATGGTGAGCGTAGAGCCCATTGACGCAGCAATAATCGCGCCCAGAGCCAGCGTCTGGATAAACGTCAGCGTTTCCCCGAGGAAAATCATCCCGGACACCGCCGCCAGTGCAGGCTCCATACTCATCAGTGTTCCAAAGGTACGTGTAGGCAGTCGCGTTAATGCGATCATTTCCAGCGAATAGGGGAGCGCAGTAGAGAGGACCGCTACCGCTAAGCCCAATGGAAGAATCGACCAATGCCACAGGGCATCACCTGCCTGAATGACGCCAATCGGCACGAAAACCAGCGCGGCGATTAATGAGCCAACGGCGACCGTTGCCGGGCCATGTTCTGCGCCTGCGCGTTGCCCGGTAAGAATATAGATAGCCCAGCAGGCACCGGCCCCCAATGCCAGCGCGGCACCGGTTAAATCAACGTGAGAAACGTCCTGACCTAACGGCAGCAGGAACCACAGTCCGAGCACGGCCAGCGCAACCCAGATAAAATCCACCGGGCGTCGGGAGGAAAACAACGCCACCGCAAGCGGGCCGGTAAATTCCAGCGCTACGGCAATACCCAGCGGTACAGTCTGAATTGACAGGTAAAAGAGATAGTTCATCCCACCCAGAGACAAACCATAAAACAGCAGGGGAAGACGTTGCTCTTTGGCAAAACGTAAACGCCAGGGTTTAAAGAATGCGATAAGGATGAGCGTTCCCAGCGCGAGGCGCAGGGCGGTAACGCCTGGTGCACCGACGAGAGGGAACAGCGATTTCGCCAGCGATGCGCCGCTTTGAATAGAGGACATAGCTATCAGCAAAACCAAAATAGGCAACCAGACTGGCGCTTTACGTGACGACCCCGGCATCCTTTCTCCTGTCAAATGATGGTTACACACCTTCCCCCGCGGGACGCCGCAGATTTACTGCGATGCGCGTGAGTTTGTGTATAGAAAAGTAAAACAGCGAGTGTAATGGAAATACGCTCGGCTGGTTGAGTATTCGTTGAAAAAAAAATTACTGAGATCCGTACAATGGCATGAAAACGATGGATTAATAATCTGCGCGATTAGGAATCATCTGGATGAATGTGCCGTGTTGTGCGCGCAATAATGGCATAAATCATTAGAAAAGTGATGTTAATTGAAAGAGATAACGGGTTTCTGAAACGTTCTGTTACATGAAAAGCTCCGTTAGACATCACGAATCGCAAAGAGTTTCCCATCAGTTTTTGGTATATTTAAAACTTAAGATTTACTTGAAGCACATTTGAGGTGGTTATGAAAAAAATTGCATGTCTTTCAGCACTGGCCGCTGTTCTGGCTTTCTCCGCAGGTACCGCTGTAGCTGCTACTTCTACCGTTACGGGTGGTTACGCTCAGAGCGATGCTCAGGGCGCAGCGAACAAAATGAACGGTTTCAACCTGAAGTATCGTTACGAGCAGGACAACAGCCCGCTGGGCGTGATCGGTTCCTTCACTTACACTGAAAAAGATCGTACCGACTCGTTTGGCGATTACAACAAAACCCAATACTACGGCATCACTGCAGGTCCGGCTTACCGTCTGAATGACTGGGCAAGCGTCTACGGTGTTGTAGGTGTTGGCTACGGTAAATTCCAGGATGCAGCAACGCCTGCTGACAAACACGACACCAGCGACTACGGTTTCTCTTACGGTGCCGGTGTGCAGTTCAACCCGATCGAAAACGTTGCTCTGGACTTCTCTTACGAGCAGAGCCGTATTCGTAGCGTTGACGTAGGTACCTGGATCGCGGGTGTTGGTTACCGCTTCTAATCACTTCGGTGATATAAAAAATCCGCCTTCTGGGCGGATTTTTTTTGCCTGCAATACAGGAAGGCGTGTCGTTGAATGCCTGATAAGCACAGCGCATCAGGCATTGTTACGTGCCGGATAGCGGCAAAATACCTTATCCGGCCTGGAAGGGGCTATTTGGTCTCGAAGATATCGGTGCCCAAATGGTTGTAGTCCACCTTCTGCAATTTAAAGTTGGTGATATACACTGGCCCGGCTTTTTTCTCAGAGATAAAGCGGTAGCTGTTGGTAATTTCCTTTGCGCTGATCCCCGTCCACTGTGAGAAAAAACTCAGGAAATCATTCGCCGAGCGGCGGGCTTTAATCACCCGATGCGCTTTGTCATCGCTGGACAGTACCATAAAGGGCACCTGGAAGTTCTGCTGGAACTGGTCGTCATGGGCCAGGTACTGCACCTCTTTTCCGCGCTCTTTAAAGGCGAGGCCATGATCGGAGAAATAGACCATGGAGAAGCTACTGCCGCTGTTACGCAACTGCTCGTAAAGCTGGCGCAGCAGATCGTCGGTTTGCGTCATGGTGTACAGATAACAGGAGGTCTCTTTCGACTGGACGAACGTGTCGTACTTTCCTTGAGTACGATCGCAGGCCTGCGGGTGAGAACCCATTAAATGCAGCACAATCAGTTGCGGCTGGGTGCGTTCGGTGGCCAGCACCTGAGCGGTCATTTTCAACAAGGCTTCATCACGGGTGTTTTTATCGGCTTCGAAGTCACCGTTTTTCAGGAAGTGCACTTCATCGGCCCGTTTCGCGATGCTGGCTATTGCCGTATCGTATTCACCGATCTGCCCCTGATTGGAAAACCACCACGTCTGGAACCCAGCGCGGTTGGCCAGCGTGACAAAGTTATCCTGGAACTGAGGCTTATTATCGACGACCCGGTTTAGCGTTAAGCCGAGCGATTTTTGCGTGGAGCCACTGGCGGCAATGTAATCAGCAAAAATGTAGCCATTAACGGTGCTGGAAAATGGCGTGTTATCCCAGTGGCCGCCAAACGCGCCTAGCGCATCACGACGGGCGCTTTCACCAATCACCACGACATAGGTATGGTATTTGGGTTTCACTGCTGTCACCGTCCAGCTGTCTTTCACGCTCGCCAGCTTCGCCATGCGCTCTTGCTCGTCGAGCACTTCGTTATTGTTGACGATAACGTCCTTGGCAAAGCGGAAAACCGGGTAACCGGTATCTTTTAACTTGAAAACGCCGCCCCATGCCAGGTTTTGTACCGGAGTAACAAAGAATGCAACGATGCTAAACAGCAGGCACAGGCTGTCGTACTTGTTCCAGCGACGTTTTTGCTCGTCTTTTTTACGCCGTACGGCGATAACGCCGAGCGCAAAAATAAACACGCCAACCAGGTAATTGTACCAGGGGAAGATGGTCAGGATTTCGGTCGACTCTTCCATGTTAGTCGAGTGCAGCGCCAACAACGTATTAAAGTTTGGCGAGCCGTAAGCCTGGCCGAATGGGAAATACATCGCTGCAATCAGCGAACAGATGCCAATCAGCGTTTTTTGCGTGCGCGGCGCAGTACGCCACAACAGCATCAATACACAGGTAAAGGCAACGCTATAAAGAAGGCTTAGTGGGTAGCCCAGCGCGAGGTTGATCAGCAGAGACTGTAAAAAATAAAAGCCAGTCCACGGACTCATAGCCCGGCTACGAGCAATAAGTGAATCTTTGAGGGTTAAATTCATATGCCACTGTTGCAAAAACGCCATGTGCTACCCCTGGCGCAAAGGGTCATGCCTGCCTGAGAGAGCGAGAAGAGGGAATGGGTCCGCATCCGCGAGCCGCAATATATGCAGGGCTGCGAAAAGATAGAGTGTGTGCATGAGAAGGTCAACTACTACAAAGAAATTGTTTTGAGAGGGCAGCTGCAAAACAGGCAAAAAGAAGGGTTATTCGGACGAAACCTATCACCGTAATCAGGTTACGGCAACAAAATGAAGCGGCGTACCGCGACGCCGCATTATTTTGCTGAGGGTTTATCCTGCTCTGGTTTGCCGTTAATCATGTCACACAGCATAGAGATCAGCATCAACCGTACTTTAAAGGGAGAGTGGCTAAACACGCGTATACACCTCTTAAATTCATTCATATAAACCTCCTGACTTCACGATCCCATCAGTCCTTGAGGGATGTCTTTATTATATACAGATATAGCACAGGCTATATTATATAGCTATTGCTAAAACGTTAATTTTTTGTGCCCGCGCAACTCTGGTTTACAATGAGCGTTCTCTAATCAGATGCTGTTAACGCGTCACAGGAACGAGGAAGCAGAATGAGTCGTCGCGCAGGTATGCCAACAACAAAAAAAGTGACGCAATTGGTGAATGTCGAAGAACACGTTGAAGGATTTCGTCAGGTCCGCGAGGCGCATCGCCGTGAGCTGATTGATGACTACGTAGAGCTGATTTCCGATCTCATTATCGAGGTGGGTGAGGCGCGTCAGGTGGATATGGCCGCCCGTCTTGGGGTTTCCCAGCCGACGGTTGCCAAAATGCTTAAGCGCCTTGCCTCCGTTGGGTTGATTGAAATGATCCCCTGGCGTGGGGTGTTTTTAACCGCTGAAGGTGAGCGTCTGGCGCAGGAGAGCCGGGAACGCCATCAGATTGTGGAAAATTTCCTGCTGATGTTAGGTATCAGCCCGGAAATTGCTCGTCGCGATGCGGAGGGAATGGAGCATCATGTCAGTAAGGAAACGCTGGAGGCTTTTAGTCGGTTTACGCAACAGCAAGGAACAGGCTCTGAATGAGTTTTCCTCTTCTTCGCGCCTTACAACGCGATCGTTTTTTCCAGCTGTTAATCCTCATCGGGGCTATTCTGAGCCTGTTTGTGCCATTTACACCCCGGGCCTGGCCTGGGGCCATTGACTGGCACACCATTATTACCCTGAGCGGCCTGATGCTGCTAACCAAAGGCGTGGAGCTAAGCGGTTACTTTGATGTATTAGGGCGCAAGATGACCCGCCGCTTCCACACGGAGCGCCAACTGGCGATATTTATGGTGCTGGCGGCGGCGCTGCTGTCGACCTTTCTGACCAACGATGTCGCCTTATTTATTGTGGTTCCCCTCACCATTACCCTAAAAAAACTGTGCGCGATCCCGGTAAACCGCCTCATTATCTTTGAGGCGCTGGCGGTGAACGCCGGATCGTTGCTTACCCCCATAGGAAACCCGCAAAATATTCTGATGTGGGGGCGCTCTGGCCTGTCATTTACTGCGTTTACCTGGCAAATGGCGCCGCTTGCGGGGGCCATGATGCTGACGTTGCTGGTGCTGTGCTGGTTCAGTTTCCCACATAAAACACTGCACTATCATAGCGGTACGCGCGCGCCTGACTGGCAACCGCGCCTGGTGTGGAGCTGCCTGGCGCTGTATATCGTCTTTCTGACGGCACTGGAGCTCAAGCTTGAGCTGTGGGGCCTGGCGATTGTGGCGACAGGGTTCATGATCTTGGCTCGTCGTGTGATTTTAAGCGTGGACTGGACGTTGCTGCTGGTGTTTATGGCGATGTTTATTGATGTGCATTTGCTGACGCAGTTACCGGCGTTACACGGAATAACCAGTCAGATTGGCACGCTTTCAGCACCAGGGCTCTGGTTGGCGGCAATAGGCTTGTCGCAGTTTATCAGTAATGTGCCCAGTACGATTTTGTTGCTCAACTATGTTCCGCCGACGCTATTGTTGGCTTGGGCAGTTAATATCGGTGGGTTTGGCCTGTTGCCGGGGTCGCTGGCGAATCTGATTGCTTTACGCATGGCAAATGACCGACGCATTTGGTGGCGTTTTCATCTGTATTCGGTGCCGATGCTGATATGGGCGGCGCTGGTAGGGTATGGTTTGTTGTTATTACTGTGAAAGCGGCATTGAGGCAATAAAAAAGGCGGATGATTCATCCGCCTTTTTCGTTTCAGGTATGTGCTTAGTTCAGACGAACCGGCATACCAGAGCGGTTCTGTACCGCCTGCTCAACGACGGCCTGATCGACGTCAGACTGGCCGGTGATGCTGGTAATGCTCTTGTTCAGCGTAATCGGTACGATTTCGCCACCTTCGAACTGCTCTTCAGTGGTAGACAGTGGGTTATGTACCTCAATGTAACGGCTACCGTCTGGTTCAGTGGTGGCTTTCACTGGCTCATCGATAAACTGGACGCGCGTACCGACCGGCACGTTTTCAAACAGGAACTTGATGTCATCGTTACGCAGACGCACGCAACCGTGGCTGACGCGTAAGCCGACGCCGAAGTTAGCGTTGGTACCGTGGATAGCATACAGACGGCCGATATACAGCGCGTACAGACCCATCGGGTTATCCGGACCCGCAGGAACAACGGCTGGCAGCGGTTCGCCCGCAGCACGGTATTCCGCATGCATTTTAGCGGTTGGCGTCCAGGTTGGGCCCGCTTTCTTACGTTCAACTTTGGTGGTCCAGTTGATTGGCGTGTCTTTGCCCAACTGGCCGATACCGATCGGCAGAACGATGACGGTGTTGGTACCTTTCGGGTAGTAGTACAGACGCATTTCGGCGCTGTTAATCACAATACCTTCATGCACGGTATCCGGCAGGATCAGCTGCTGAGGAATGTTCAGTACGGTGCCGCCTTTCGGCAGGAAGGTATCCACGCCCGGGTTCGCTTCCAGCATGTTGGACAGACCCATCTGGTACTCTGCCGCATAGTATTCCAGCGGCTGGGTGTTGCCTTCAGGGATGGTGATAACCTGGTTTTGGCCAATTAAGCGACTACCATCGGTAGGCAGCGGGTACGTGACGGCTGAAGCAGTGTTACAAAAACCAACTACCGCGAGCGCCGCCGCGAAAAGCGTTGTCAATTTCATATTCATTTTTGCGAGATTCTGAAGCCAAGCAGGCTAGTGGGTTGAGATTTATGTAGTGTTGGGCACGCATTATATGTGCATTCTGAGCAACAAGGAATTCGGATGTGTACTAAATCACATTTTTTTCCTTTTGCTTTCACTTTTTCTGTGCAGCATGAACGGCGCGATCTTATTGCAGACTTATGGCATAATAAGCGGTTTGTCACATATTTCTTTCTCTTTCAGGATACGCCAGTGTTAGTTTCCAGCAACGTCACTATGCAGTTCGGCATTAAGCCGCTGTTTGAAAATATTTCCGTCAAATTTGGCGGCGGCAATCGTTACGGCCTGATTGGCGCGAACGGTAGCGGTAAATCCACCTTTATGAAAATTCTCGGCGGCGACCTCGAACCGACGCTGGGTAACGTTTCACTCGATCCGAACGAACGCATTGGTAAGCTGCGTCAGGATCAGTTCGCCTTTGAAGAGTTCACCGTTCTCGACACCGTTATTATGGGTCATGCTGAACTGTGGGAAGTGAAGCAGGAACGCGACCGTATCTACGGCCTGGCCGAGATGAGCGAAGAAGACGGCTATAAAGTGGCTGATCTCGAAGTTCAGTATGGTGAAATGGACGGCTACTCAGCGGAAGCGCGTGCGGGTGAACTGCTGCTGGGCGTCGGTATTCCGGTAGAGCAGCATTACGGCCCGATGAGCGAAGTCGCACCCGGCTGGAAACTGCGTGTCCTTCTGGCACAGGCGCTGTTCTCTAACCCGGACATTCTGCTGCTCGACGAACCAACGAACAACCTGGATATCGACACCATCCGCTGGCTGGAGCAGACGCTGAACGAGCGTGACAGCACCATGATCATCATTTCGCACGACCGTCACTTCCTGAACATGGTCTGTACGCACATGGCGGATCTGGACTACGGCGAACTGCGCGTTTATCCGGGCAACTACGACGAATACATGACGGCGGCGACTCAGGCTCGTGAGCGTCTGCTGGCTGATAACGCCAAGAAAAAAGCACAGATTGCCGATCTGCAATCCTTCGTCAGCCGCTTTAGCGCCAACGCATCTAAATCTCGACAGGCGACTTCTCGTGCGCGTCAGATCGATAAGATTAAGCTCGACGAAGTGAAAGCCTCCAGCCGTCAGAACCCGTTCATCCGCTTCGAACAGGATAAGAAACTGTTCCGAAACGCGCTGGAAGTGGAAGCCCTGACTAAAGGATTCGAGGAAGGCCCGCTGTTTAAAAACTTTAATCTGCTGCTGGAAGTGGGAGAGAAGGTTGCCATCATTGGTGCCAACGGCGTGGGTAAATCCACCATGCTGAAAACGTTGGTCGGCGATTTGCAGCCGGACAACGGTACCGTTAAGTGGTCTGAAAACGCCCAGGTCGGTTACTACGCGCAGGATCATGAATACGAGTTCGAAAACGATCTGACCGTTTTCGAATGGATGAGCCAGTGGAAACAGGAAGGCGATGATGAGCAGGTTGTGCGCAGCTTCCTCGGTCGTCTGCTGTTCAGTCAGGATGACATCAAGAAGCCTGCCAAGGTGCTCTCCGGTGGTGAAAAAGGGCGCATGTTGTTCGGTAAGCTGATGATGCAGAAACCGAATATCCTGGTTATGGATGAACCAACCAACCACCTGGATATGGAATCAATCGAATCGCTGAACATGGCACTGGAAATGTACCAGGGTACGCTGATCTTTGTTTCTCACGACCGTGAGTTCGTCAGTTCGCTGGCAACCCGTGTGATTGAAATTACGCCGGAACGCGTGATCGACTTCACCGGGAACTACGAAGATTATCTGCGGACTAAAGGCGTCGAATAATTTTCCCGTCGTCTTTCGCGTTACAGGTGTGTTGGCTGCACCTGTTCACCCCGGTCACTGACTTCTGTAAGTTCCCGGGGATTTACAGGCTGGCCGCCTTCCTGTAACGCGAAACACTTAGGGAAAATGGTGTAAGTTATAAATTAAACAATCCCCAGCGCGCGTTTACCGTGGATATTCAAATCCTCCAGCGTAAAACGGCCTTCCCAGTTTGTTTCATAATCCTCACGCGGGAAATCACCCGGCGACGCGCCTTTTTCCAGGGCCGCCTTCACTTTATGGGCGTAGGCCAGATTCTTCTCACACATCGGTGCGGCAGGGATGTACATTACGTTGCCCCAACCCTGCTGATTTTCCACCGGCGCGACGGCGTGAATGACATCACAATGCCACCACACTGAATCTCCGGCCTCCAGTTGTGGAATGCTGGTTAACGCTTCTATCAGTAACGGGTGCCACTGTTCTGACACCGGCAACACTCTGCCGGGCGCGACGCCGCACAGCTCATCTTCCGGGACATCGTCCAGCAAGGGACGCAACAGTACATACGCCATCGCTTCCGGAATAGGGACCACGTGCAACAATCCCTGACCTGGCAGCATATCGGACAGTGCCGTCCAGCCCTGGAAGGTACGGAAGACTGAACATTTGGTGGTGTTATCCACCGTGTACTCTTCTACCTCGGTGCGATGCGCTGCCTGCCATGGATCGTAATCTTCAGGTTTACCGTTGAAAACATGAGCAAAAACTTGCTGATATGCCGGGAGAAGCCAGCGTTCCAGCGCGCCGGAATCCGTGTGCGCGCCCAGCCCTTTGGACGTCGTTCCCGGTGGGCGACGGCGTATCCGGTCAGGGTAGATAACGCTGACATCCGGGTTAAACCACTGCTTACCGTTACTTTCAAACGTCCATAAGCGATTGAGAAAGGACTGTGCCGTGGCCATTTCTTCACTCTGACGGGCCTGCATTTGCGCCTGTGACCAGTAGATCGGATAGATCTCTGGACGCGATGCGCTCAGGGTACCGAAGAAATTATCACCGGGTCCTTTGTAAACGTCGTCAAAATGGTTGCGGTCCAGATAGTCCAGCATTGACCGATCCCAACCCAGAGCCTGTTCGCGAGGGAAATGGCCTTTAATCACCGCGCATCCGCGCCGCTTAATTTCTTCACGCTGCGCTGCACTCACGCGACCCGCTCTGATATCCGCATAAGACAACACCGGCCAGACCGCAGAACCTTGCGCTTTGAGGGCGTTGATTTCCGCCACGCGGCTGGCAATGCCCTCACTAAGTTGATTGAAAATCAACTGGACGTCCCCGAGCTGTGCCCGCAGCTGCTGCTTCATCTGACGGATTGCCGCTTTGTGGTCGGCGGGCAATGTGTCGCTGGTAAAAGTAAAAGCCATAACCACCTCGCATAACTTTCATTTGAAACTTATTTAACTTACAAGTGCAATATAAGTTAAAAATAAGTTAATGCAAGTTTAAAAACTTGATGGCGTGCACGGAATGCAAAAACGGTGAGAACCGGAGCAGGTACTCCGGTTGGCAGGATCAGGCGTTAAAAGGCGAAGTGTTATCCAGCACGGCCTGAATCACGTTCAGTGCACCCTGATGGTTATTATCGTCGGTCTGATAGCGGGCAATAAATTTGATGTTCTCGGCTGCATTAGCCATGGCGAAAGAGTAGTGCGCCATTTTCAACATTTCCGCATCGTTGCCACTATCTCCGATGGCGACGACGTTTTGTGGTGACAGGTTCCAGCGTTTTAGCAGGCGGCTGATACCGTTGGCTTTATGTAAACCTGGAATAATCAGATCGATAAACCCAAAGCCGCTGGTGACGGGTTTCATAATACCGTCGAGAGCAGTATGCAGGTGATCGATAACCAGCGGGATTTGCTGATCGGGCAGATTCAGCGAGAACTTGAACAATACATCGTCGATGTCCTGATAATCCTTCACGGGTTGCAGGCGATGGTAGTGTTTTGACATCAACGCGACAAAAGACTCTGGGGCATTTTCACTAACGTAGGCGCTTTGCAGGCCACAAGCCACAAAATTGAGCTGCTTATCTTTTAGCAGTTCACCAATCACAATTTGCGATTCATGGCGCGTCAGTTCGCCGTGAAACAGCTGTTTACCATGCTCAAACACCAATGCGCCGTTCTCGGCGACAAAAGAGATCTCATCTTTGAGTTCCGGGAAAAAAGAGATGAGCTGGTAATACTGGTTGCCGCTGGCCACGACAAATTCAATGTTGCGTTTTTTCAGTTCCTGATACTGCGCCATAAATCGTACGCGATCGTACTTTTTGGCGTCATCGAGAAACGTTCCGTCCATATCAGTGACGATAACGTTGATGGTCATACTGGCTCCTGGCTCATAACTGCGACCAGAAATATTTTAATAACAATGTGACCTGAAGCACAAATTTAATTTCGAATGAAAGTTCCCCCCCCGTCTTTCACGCCACAGGTGCGTGAAAGACGGGGGTTGTGCCATCGTTGTAGGCCGGATAAGCGTCAGCACATCCGGCAATGGGGAGGGTAGCGTGCCGGATGGCGGTGTGGACTCTCATCCGACCGACAATATTGTTTACAGCATATGTTCAGTACGCGCGATGATGTCGTCTTGCGCATCCGGAGAAAGCGCAGTGAAAAAGGCGGAATAGCCTGCGACACGGACCACCAGGTCACGATATTGATCCGGGTGTTTTTTTGCTTCCAGCAGCGTTTCACGGGACACGATGTTGTACTGAATATGCCAGCCTTTGTGCTCTTCGAAGAAGGTACGCAGTAGGATCATCAGCTTTTGCTTATCGGATTCATTTTCCAGCGTGGCCGGGTTGAGCTTCTGATTTAACAGCACGCCGCCGAGAATCGAACCGGTCGGCAGTTTACCCACCGAACCAATTACCGCCGTTGGGCCGAGATGGTCCGTACCGGAAGCCGGGCTTGCGCCTTCTGCCAGCGGAGTGTGTGCTTTACGGCCATCCGGCGTTGCCATCGTTGCTGCGCCGAACGGCACGTTTGCCGAAATAGACGAGGTCCCGGCGTAGTAATTGCCGCCAACCGGGCCACGTCCGTAACGCGGATTATGATACTGTTTCAGTTCATCGATATAGGTCTGATAAGCGCGGGCCAGTAGCGTATCAACGCTATCGTCATCGTTGCCGTATTTCGGCGCGCCGTTGATCAGTCGTTGGCGTAACTGCTCGTGGGTCAGACCGTCAAAATCATCGGCCAGCGCAGCGGCCAGCTGTTGCTGACCGATTGTCCCCTGTTCAAAGACCAGTTTCTTCACCGCAGCCAGGCTGTTGCCGAGGTTGGCAATCCCGACCTGCAAACCCGATACCCAGTCATATTTCGCGCCGCCTTGCTTAATGCTTTTCGCGCGCTCAATACAATCGTCTACCAGTGCGGAACACAGAATGTCATGCACGTTCTCTTCCAGCATGGTGTCGACGACATACTCAATTTCGATGGATTTACGCGTGTAGTAGCGGATCTGCGTATCCCATGCTTCCATTACTTCGTCGAAATTGTTGAAGTTACCAGCCGAGAGCGCTTTTTCCTGTGGCAGAAAGACTTTGCCACTGGTGGCATCGCGACCCCCTTCCAGCGCCGCCAGCATCACGCGGGCAAAGTTAATAAAGCTCATGCCGGTGCAACGGTAGCCCCATTTCCCGCCAACGGCGGTTTCGATACACCCAATGGCCGCATAGTCATAGGCGTCCTCGGGTTCAATGCCGAGTTTGATAAATTCCGGGATAACGATTTCATCGTTGTTAAAGGCTGGCATGCCAAAGCCGCAGCGGATCACCTGTACGCAGGCATCCAGGAAGTCATTACTCATCCCTGCGTGATAACGCACGCTCAGGTTTGGCTGCGTAGAACGCAGGCGGCCGCAGGACTCCAGAATGGCGTAGGAAAGTGGATTGACGGCATCCACCGCCTGACCATTGATCAGATTCTGACCACCAATGGTGACGTTCTGATACAGCGGGCTGCCCGCCGAGGCTTTCGAGTGGGAGCCGGAGCGGATTTTGTTCACTTCCAGCAGCTTCAACCAGCAGCTGTGCAGCAGCTCAATGGCGTGCTCGCGGTCGAGGCTCTGGTTCAGCTCAACGTCGCGACGGTAGAACGGATAGAGATATTGGTCCATTCGGCCAAACGATACTGAGTGACCGTTCGATTCAATTTGCAGGATCAACTGAATGAAATAGCACAGTTGCAACGCCTGCCAGAAGGTTTTGGGCGGCTCATGGGCGATCGTCTCGCAGTTTTCCGCTATGGTCAGCAGTTCATCACGACGGCTGGCGCGAGTTTCTGTGGACGCCATTTTACGTGCCAGCGTGGCAAAACGCTCAATGTGCAGACTGACGGCCTCCAGCACGATATCTATCGCTTTCAGGAACTGATCGCCATGGAGATCGTCCAGACATGTCAGGTTGATGCGGGAGCGGCGCTCATCAACTTTGTGGCGCAGGCCGTCGAGACCTTTTTCCAGCAGCAGCGGGAAGTTTACCGCCAGGTGTGCGTCGCCGGAGGTCATGTTACCTTCGGCTTTGATAATGCCGGTTTCCAGCAGACTTTTTTGCTCGTCGGTAAACATCCCGTAGCAGCGATCCTGCACGGTCTGACCCCGCCACCACGGACACACCTCGTGTAATACGCGTTTATTCTCCTCGCTTACCGCGAAGCCTGCACCCGGCCTGTCGGCGAGGTCGTCGATCTCTTTTTCGATCCACGACACGGTATATTCCGGGAAAATAGGTGCAGCGCGTACTTCGCTTGCCTGGTTGCCAACGATCAGCTCGTCATGCTTGATCCAGATGGTGCGCTCCGCCAGGTGATGAGCCAGTGCCAGCGCACGACGTACCGGGATGGGTTTATCCAGATGCTGCTGGTACATCTCGGTATAGTGCTGGGCGCGTTCGGTACACACCGGCGGCTTCACGATGTGGATCAGTGCTGTTTTATGCGCGTTGATGCGGTCGCTGAGTGTGTCCAGTTTCAGAGTCGTCATGGCGGTTATCCTCGTAGGGTCGCGGTTAAACCTTTAAGGCTGGCGTACTGCTGGGCAAATTCGAGCAGTGCAGGCGCATCAAGCGGTTTTTCCGGGGCGTTGTAGGGTTGATTGAGTAAGTGGTATTTGTTGATGCCAAGGGTGTGGTAGGGCAAAAAATGGATCTCATCGACGTGCAGTTCGTCGGCAGCAAAATCGGTAATGGCCCGAATATCTTCAGCGTTGGCATTGAATCCTTGAATCAGTGGTACGCGGATAATCATTTTTTTACCGGCGGCAGCCAATTTTTTTAGATTTTCCAGCACGCGAGAGGCACGCCCATCGGTCCACTGTTTAAACGGGGCGTCAGCCACATGTTTTAAATCAGCAAGAAACAGATCGATATGAAGTAATGAAGGCGCAATATATTTCCATGGGACATGCAGACAGGTTTCGACCGCCGTATGAATGCCGACATCGTGGCTGGCTTTGAGCAACGTTGCCGCCAGCTCTGGCTGCATAAACGGTTCGCCGCCGGACAGGGTGAGGCCCCCTCCGCTGCGATCGTAAAACGGTTTGTCACGCAGGACGGTCGCCATGATCTCATCCACGCTTTTTATCTCTCCGCAGACGGTCAGGGCCTGGGTCGGACAGCAGTGGGTCAGCGCCGTGATGGCCTCATCGGTCAGTTTTTCACGGTGAATAAGCAGGCCATTCAGCGCACGTTCAACCACTTCCGGTGCAGCCTGCGCACACAGATCGCAACCGTCGAGGCACAAACGCGCGTCATAGAGCAGATCCTGCGTACGGGCGCGGCTTTCCGGATTCTGGCACCAGCGGCAGCCCAGGGAGCATCCTTTAAGGAACACCACGGTACGAATACCGGGGCCATCGTGAGTGGAATAGCGCTGAATATTAAAAATCATAAGCGGCCTCTTTTTTTCGTATAAAGATTAAATTACTTTCGAATGAAAGTTATATTGACGTGCGTCAACTAACCGTGAGGTTTCGCCGTGCTACCTTTTATTCATGCTAATTATTAGTTTGAGGAAAGGTTATGGAACTCTATTTAGATACGTCTGACGTTGCGGCGGTAAAAGCGCTGGCGCGTGTTTTTCCGCTGGCGGGGGTGACAACCAATCCGAGCATTGTAGCGGCAGGTAAGCAGACGCTGGACGTGCTCCTGCCGCAATTGCAGGAAGCGATGGGAGGGCAAGGACGTCTGTTTGCTCAGGTAATGGCGACTACCGCCGAAGGTATGGTCAGCGATGCGCGTAAGCTACGGACGATTATTCCTGAGATTGTGGTGAAAGTGCCGGTCACAGCTGAAGGTCTGGCGGCGATTAAGTTGCTGAAGAAAGAAGGTATCCCGACGCTGGGTACTGCGGTATACGGTGCTGCTCAGGGGCTATTAGCTGCGCTGGCTGGCGCAGAGTATATTGCACCCTATGTTAATCGCGTGGATGCACAGGGGGGAGACGGCATTCAGACGGTGAACGCCCTGCAGCGCTTACTGAAAATGCATGCCCCGCACGCCAAAGTACTGGCCGCCAGTTTTAAAACCCCACGCCAGGCGCTGGACTGCCTGCTGGCGGGCTGCGAAGCCATTACGCTGCCGCTGGATGTCGCTCAGCAGTTGATTAGCGCCCCGGCCGTTGATGCTGCAGTGGCGAAGTTTGAACACGACTGGCAGAGCGCGTTTGGGCGGACGTCTCTCTGATGCTGTTGCCGGGTGGCGCTAACGCTTACCCGGCCTGTGTTCGGGCCGTTGTAGGTCGGGTAAGGCGAAGCCGCCACCCGACTTTTTTACCGACCGCAAACCTCACACCCTGGATTACGCATCAGCTTCATTTCGCGAAACTGGCAGGTCATGGCGTCATACATCACGATTTTACCGGATGCCGGTTTACCGTAGTTTGCCAGCAGCTTAATGGCTTCCATCGCCTGAAGTGAACCTATCACACCGATGAGAGGAGCCATTACACCCGCTTCTACACAGGTCAGGGCATTTTCACCGAACAGGCGGCTCAGACAGCGATAGCAGGGCTCACCCTCCTGGTATGTGAAGACCGTAATTTGTCCTTCCATGCGGATTGCCGCGCCGGATACTAGCGGAATCTTTGCGGCGAAACAGCCGGCATTCAGCTGATTGCGGATACTGACATTATCGGTGCAGTCCAGCACCAAATCATGTTCGGCGATCAGCGCATGAATTGCAGTATCGTCGAGAAGGGCATTCACTGGCGTAATAGCGATATAAGGATTAATCCGAGCCAGTGCGTCGCGTGCCGACTCTACTTTTGGCTGGCCAACGGTTGCGTCACTATGCAACGTCTGGCGTTGCAGGTTTGAGACGGACACGGTGTCAAAGTCGAGCAGGGTTAACTGCCCGACGCCAGCGCCCGCCAGATACTGGGTGGACGCACAACCAAGCCCGCCCAGACCCACGACCAGTACCCGCGCTTCTTTGAGCGCTTCCTGACCTTCAAAATCGAAGCCGCGTAGAATGATTTGCCGGTTATAGCGCATCATCTCCTGGTCGCTGAGTTCCGCCATTACAGGCCTCCAAACAGGGCGTTAAACGGCTCGACTTCTACCCACTCGCCAGCTTCAACGTTACCGCGATCGCGCTCCAGCACGATAAAGCAGTTGCCGAGGCTAAAGGAGCTAAAAATATGCGAGCCCTGATGTCCGGTTGTGGTCACTTCCAGTTCGCCTTCTGCGGTACGCTGTAATACACCGCGCTGAAAATCCAGACGGCCAGGCGTTTTCTTCAGGCGTGATGCGGTGCGCACGCGCTGGCGTGGCGGCAGCCCGCAGGCGGTGTTACCGCTGAGTTTCGCCAGTAGCGGTTGTACCAGTTGATAAAAGGTGAGAGCCGCAGACACCGGGTTTCCGGGCAGGCCGCAAAACCAGCTGTTGCTCAGTTTGCCGAAAGCGAACGGTTTACCCGGTTTGATGGCCAATTTCCAGAAGGCGATTTCTCCCAACTCTTCCAGAATGATTTTGGTGTAGTCTGCTTCACCCACCGACACGCCGCCGGAGCTGATGACAACATCGGCCTGGCTGTCGGCTTCGATAAATGCGGCGCGTAGCGCGTTAGGATCGTCGCGGATAATCCCTAAGTTGATCACTTCACAGCCCAACTGTTGCAGCATCAGATGCACGGTCAGGCGATTGGTATCGTAAATCTGTCCGTCGCCCAGCGGTTGACCCGGCAGTTGCAGTTCATCACCGGTAGAGAACAACGCCACGCGAACTTTGCGAACGACCGGTACTTCGGCAATACCGAGCGAGGCCAGAACAGGAAGTTCTGCGGTTGTCAGACGCGTTCCGGCGGGGAATACCACCGCGCCGTTGGCGATATCTTCACCGCGCAGACGAATATTTTGTCCGCTGCGGACGTCGGCGGTAAAACGAATACCGTCGTCAGTTTGTTCAGTCTGCTCCTGCATGACGACGGCTTCACAACCGGCGGGTACCGGGGCGCCCGTCATAATTCTAATGCAGGTTCCCGCAGGCCATTCACCATGGAAAGGCTGACCGGCAAAGGCTTTACCTGCCACGGAGAGCGGCTGGCCGGATTGCAGGTCGGCCAAACGCACCGCATAACCATCCATTGCCGAGTTATCGAATCCTGGGACATCAATGGGAGAGACGATATCGGTCGCCAGAATGCGACCAAAACATTGAACCAGCGGCAGCGTTTCGACGGCGGTGAGTGGGGTAATACGCGAAAGCATCTGAGAGAGAGCCGTTTCAAGCGGCATCAGTCCGGCGGTAAATTCCATGTGAAGACTCCTGCGGGGCAAAATCGAATCCGGTTATTATGTCAGAAAATGGACGCGGACAGTATGCCACCTCAGGCTTAGGATCGGATCTGATAACGGTTTTCTGCCAGAGGATAGCGCTACAGGAAAAATGCCGTATAAACTCAATGATTCTGCTTTTTTCCCTGGGGGCTAAATGACTCATCATATTCCGGACGCCATTCGACGCCAGGTGAATGCCGCCAGCGTGCTGATTGCACGGATTATCGAGGGCAATCTGGTTGCCATTCATTTGTATGGTTCTGCAGTTGAAGGGGGATTAAAACCCCAAAGCGACGTCGATTTACTGGTTACCATCAGGCAACCGCTGGATATGCAGCAAAGAAAAGAATTGATGCAGGGTTTTCTGGAAATATCAGCACCGCCGGGCAGTGCCGATAGCTATCGGGCGCTGGAAGTGACCGTTGTACTGTTCTCGCAGATTGTACCGTGGCGATTTCCACCAGCGAGAGAAATGCAGTTTGGCGAATGGTTGCGTGAAGATATCTGCGCTGGCGTGTATGAACCGGCGCAGGTGGATCCTGACCTTGCCATTCTGCTGACCCAGGCCCGGCGTGCCAGCGTACCGTTGTTCGGTAAACCCGCTGAGACATTATTCAACGTCATCCCTTTTAGCGATATCGTACAAACATTTCGACATATCCTGGATATGTGGCAGAAACCGGCCGATTTAGAAGGGGATGAGCGCAATATCATCCTTGCTCTGGCGCGAATCTGGTATAGCGTCGTGACCGGTAATATTGTTGCTAAAGAGACGGCCGCATCCTGGCTGATACCGCAATTGCCCACTGAGCATGCCGCCACGCTGCAGGCTGCGCGTGCGGAGTATCTGGGGTTAACCACCGTGGATTGGGGCGTATCGATGCCGTCGGTTGAACGTTTTGTCGGGTACGCAAAAACACAGATTGCCGGGCTGCTGAAATAGTTTATCTAACCGCATCGGGAATAAGCCTGGCGTATTCGTGAACAACCGCCGCTTATTTTGCCGCTATCCGTAGGTTAAACGGACTGGCTCTGTAGAAGGGGCCTTTACCTTTACATGACGCCTGCATCTTTCTATATTCAAAAATCGAATCAATAACTCACAGAAATTCTGATATTTATAACCCCGTTACCTGCCACCTTAATGGATGAAAAAAATGGGCAAAGCAGTCATTGCAATTCACGGCGGCGCTGGGGCAATAACCCGCGCAGAGCTAAGCCAGGAGCAGGAGTTGCGTTACATACAGGCGCTGTCAGAAATCGTTGAAGCCGGTCAACGTATGCTGGAAGCGGGCCGAAGCGCGCTGGATGTTGTCACTGAGGCCGTGCGGCTACTGGAAGAGTGTCCTCTGTTTAACGCCGGAATTGGTGCTGTGTATACCCGTGATGAAACCCATGAACTGGATGCCTGCGTCATGGATGGTAATACCCTGCAAGCGGGGGCTGTTGCCGGAGTCAGTCATCTGCGCAACCCGATCCTTGCGGCGCGTCTGGTGATGGAACGCAGTCCTCACGTCATGATGATTGGCGAAGGGGCGGAAAATTTTGCCATTGCGCAGGGCATGGAACGGGTTTCTGCTGATGTTTTCTCTACCCCTGAACGCTATGCGCAACTGCTGGTGGCGCGTGCTGAGGGTAAAACGGTACTTGATCATAGCGGCACTCCGCTGGATGAGAACACCAAAATGGGCACCGTCGGCGCGGTGGCGCTGGATATTTTCGGCAACCTGGCTGCGGCGACCTCGACCGGTGGAATGACCAACAAATTACCGGGGCGGGTGGGCGACAGTCCTTTAGTTGGCGCAGGTTGCTATGCCAACAATGCCAACGTTGCGGTTTCATGTACGGGAACCGGAGAAGTATTCATTCGCGCACTGGCGGCCTATGACATTGCAGCGCTGATGGATTATGGCGGCCTGAGTCTGTCAGAGGCGTGCGAGCGCGTGGTGATGGAAAAATTGCCGGCGCTGGGCGGCATCGGTGGATTAATTGCTATCGATCATGAAGGGAATGTGGCTTTGCCGTTTAACAGCGAAGGTATGTACCGCGCATGGGGATACGCTGGCGATACGCCAACCACCGGTATTTATCGGGAAAAAGGAGATAGCGTTGCCACACAGTGATGAGCTTGATGTCAGTGACGTACTGTCCGTCAGCAACCTGAATATCGCCTTCGAACAAGAACAGCAGCGTATCAGCGCCGTACGAAATCTGTCGTTTCGCCTGAAACGTGGAGAAACGCTGGCGATTGTTGGCGAATCGGGTTCCGGCAAATCGGTAACGGCCTTGTCGCTGATGCGTCTGATTGAACAGGCGGGCGGCGAGGTAAGCTGTGATGCGATGTTGTTACGGCGGCGCAATCGGCAGGTGATTGAACTTGGCGAGCAGAGCGCAGCCCAGATGCGCCATGTGCGCGGCGCGGATATCGCGATGATTTTTCAGGAGCCGATGACGTCGCTAAACCCGGTGTTTACCGTGGGCGAGCAGATCGCTGAGTCCATTCGCCTTCACCAGGGGGCCAGTCGCGAAGAGGCAATGGTGGAAGCCAAGCGCATGCTTGACCAGGTTCGCATCCCCGAATCGACGGCCATTTTATCGCGCTATCCACATCAGCTTTCTGGCGGAATGCGCCAGCGGGTGATGATTGCCATGGCGCTATCATGCCGACCGGCGGTGTTGATTGCTGACGAGCCGACAACGGCGCTGGACGTCACTATTCAGGCGCAGATCCTGCAACTGATAAAAGTGCTGCAGCAAGAGATGTCGATGGGCGTCATTTTTATCACCCACGATATGGGCGTGGTGGCAGATATTGCTGACCGAGTGCTGGTGATGTACCAGGGCGAAGCGGTCGAAACGGGCAGCGTTGAGCACATTTTTCATGCTCCGCAGCATCCTTATACTCAAGCGCTGTTGGCGGCTGTGCCGCAACTTGGGGAGATGCGCGGGCATGACCTTCCGCGACGCTTCCCGCTTATTTCTTTGCACGATCCTCATCATGTTGAACCTCAAACCGAGCAGGACACGGTGGTTGAGGGAGAGCCGATTCTGCGGGTTCGCAACCTGGTGACACGTTTTCCCCTGCGTAGCGGCATCCTTAATCGCGTGACCCGCGAGGTGCATGCGGTGGAAAACGTCAGTTTTGATCTCTGGCCCGGTGAAACGCTTTCACTGGTTGGCGAGTCGGGTTGCGGTAAATCAACGACCGGGCGGGCATTGTTGCGTCTGGTGGCGTCCCAGCGTGGGGAGATTTTCTTCAATGGGCAACGCATTGATACCCTGGCTGCCAGCAAGTTGCAGCCGCTGCGTCGGGATATCCAGTTTATCTTCCAGGACCCTTATGCGTCGCTCGATCCGCGCCAGACGGTGGGATACTCCATCTTAGAGCCACTGCGGGTGCACGGTTTGTTACAAGGTGATGCGGCGACAAAACGGGTCGCGTGGTTGCTGGAGCGTGTCGGGTTGCTGCCTGAGCACGCCTGGCGCTATCCGCACGAATTTTCCGGCGGTCAGCGGCAACGTATCTGTATAGCCCGGGCGTTGGCGCTCAATCCAAAAGTGATCATTGCCGATGAGTCCGTCTCGGCACTGGATGTCTCGATTCGCGGGCAAATTATTAATCTGTTGCTCGACCTACAGCGGGAAATGGGTATTGCGTACCTGTTTATTTCCCACGATATGGCGGTGGTGGAGCGGATTAGTCACCGCGTGGCGGTAATGTACCTGGGGCAGATTGTTGAGATCGGCACCCGACGGGCGGTGTTTGAGAATCCACAGCATCCCTACACGCGAAAACTGATGGCGGCAGTCCCGGTTGCCGATCCATCGCATCAAAGGCCACAGCGCGTGCTGTTGTCGGATGATATCCCCAGTAATATCCGCAAACGCGGTGAAGAGATCCCCCCGGTTTCACTACAGTTAGTGGAACCGGGGCATTATGTTGCGCGTGCGCCAGCGGAAAATGCGCTTTCGCGTTTATGACAGGCAGGCAGGGTTTAAGGAGAATAACATGACAAAAATTGTTGCCCGTAAATGGCTGGTTGCTCTGGGGGTCGCCTCTGCGCTGGCTGCATCCCCATCCTGGGCTGCCAAAGATGTAGTGGTTGCGGTAGGGTCTAATTTCACCACCCTCGACCCTTATGATGCCAACGACACGTTGTCGCAGGCGGTAGCCAAGTCGTTTTACCAGGGACTGTTCGGCCTTGATAAAGAGATGAAGCTGAAAAATGTGTTGGCGGAAAGCTATACCGTTTCTGATGATGGCCTGACGTACACCGTTAAACTGCGACAGGGCGTGAAGTTTCAGGATGGGACTGACTTCAATGCGGCTGCGGTAAAAGCCAACCTCGATCGCGCCAGCAATCCGGAAAATCACCTTAAACGCTATAACCTGTATAAGAATATCGATAAAACCGAGGTGGTTGATCCCGCTACGGTGAAGATTACGCTGAAGCAGCCATTCTCTGCCTTTATCAATATTCTGGCGCATCCGGCTACGGCGATGATATCTCCGGCCGCGCTGGAGAAATACGGGAAAGAGATAGGCTTCCATCCGGTAGGGACGGGGCCGTACCAGCTTGAAACCTGGAATCAGACCGACTTTGTCAAAGTTAAGAAGTTCACGGGCTACTGGCAGCAAGGGTTGCCAAAGCTGGATACGATTACCTGGCGTCCGGTAGCGGACAATAATACGCGTGCGGCAATGCTGCAAACCGGGGAAGCGCAGTTTGCTTTCCCCATTCCGTACGAGCAGGCAGCGTTACTGGCGAAGAATAAAAACCTGGAACTGGTCGCCAGCCCGTCTATTATGCAGCGTTATATCAGCATGAACGTCACGCAAAAACCGTTCGATAATCCGAAGGTGCGCGAGGCGTTGAATTATGCCATCAACCGTCAGGCGTTGGTGAAAGTGGCGTTTGCGGGTTATGCCACGCCGGCAACTGGCGTTCTTCCGCCATCGATAGCCTATGCGCAAAGCTACACGCCGTGGCCTTACGACCCGGCAAAAGCACGCGAATTGCTGAAAGAAGCGGGTTATCCCAACGGCTTTACCACCACGCTGTGGTCATCCCATAACCACAGCACCGCGCAGAAAGTGCTGCAATTTACCCAGCAGCAGCTGGCGCAGGTGGGCGTGAAGGCTCAGGTCACGGCGATGGATGCCGGGCAGCGGGCCGCAGAAGTCGAGGGCAAGGCGCAGAAAGAAAGCGGGGTACGGATGTTCTACACCGGCTGGTCGGCGTCTACGGGCGAAGCGGACTGGGCGCTGTCGCCGCTGTTTGCGTCACAAAACTGGCCGCCAACCTTGTTTAATACCGCGTTCTACAGTAACAAGCAGGTGGACAATGATTTAACGGCGGCATTGCAGACTAACGATCCGGCGCAAAAAGCGCAGTTGTACAAAGACGCGCAGGATATTATCTGGAAAGAGTCGCCATGGATCCCGCTGGTGGTGGAGAAACTGATCTCGGCGCACAGTACGAATTTGACCGGATTCTGGATCATGCCCGACACCGGGTTTAGTTTTGATGACGCGGATTTGAAATAAGCTATTCATTCGGCCCTGCATGGACGGGGCCGGCGAAGGGAGTCTGATGCTCAACTATGTTTTCAAGCGCCTGCTGGGGTTGATTCCGACGCTGTTAATTGTGGCGGTGCTGGTGTTTTTGTTTGTTCACTTGCTACCCGGCGATCCGGCGCGGCTTATTGCCGGGCCGGAGGCCGATGCAGAGGTGATTGAATTGGTACGTCGGCAGTTGGGCCTGGATCAGCCGCTGCACGTTCAGTTCTGGCATTACATGACCAACGTATTACAAGGCGATTTCGGTACCTCGATGGTTTCTCGCCGTCCGGTTGCCGACGAGATTGCCAGCCGTTTTATGCCGTCGCTGTGGCTGACGATCGCCAGCATGGCGTGGGCGGTTTTGTTTGGTATGACGGCGGGGATCATTGCCGCCGTTTGGCGCAACCGCTGGCCTGACAGATTGAGCATGACGCTGGCGGTCACTGGGATCTCTTTCCCGGCCTTTGCGCTTGGTATGCTGTTAATGCAGATCTTTTCCGTTGAGTTGGGTTGGCTACCGACCGTAGGCGCGGATACCTGGTTGCACTACATTCTCCCTTCAATCACGCTAGGGGCGGCGGTGGCCGCGGTACTCGCCCGTTTTACCCGTGCCTCGTTTGTCGATGTGCTTAGCGAGGACTATATGCGCACCGCGCGGGCGAAGGGGGTGAGCGAAACCTGGGTGGTGCTAAAACATGGTCTGCGGAACGCCATGATCCCGGTTGTCACGATGATGGGGCTGCAGTTTGGCTTTTTGCTGGGTGGCTCGATTGTGGTTGAGAAGGTATTCAACTGGCCTGGACTTGGGCGCTTGTTGGTCGACTCAGTTGAAATGCGTGACTATCCGGTGATCCAGGCCGAAGTGCTGTTGTTTTCCCTGGAATTTATTCTTATCAACTTAGTGGTGGATGTGCTCTATGCCGCCATTAATCCGGCTATCAGGTACAAGTAAGGATGCGATTTTTTAACTGGCGCCGACAGGCGATTTTAAATGCGATGCCCCTCGTTAAGCCAGATCAAATACGTACGCCGTGGCATGAGTTCTGGCGTCGTTTTCGTCGTCAACATGTTGCGATGATCGCGGGGTTATTTGTGCTGGCCCTGATCCTGGTGGCCATCTTTGCCCGTTGGCTGACGCCATTTGATGCTGAAAACTACTTCGATTACGACCGGCTGAATGACGGACCGTCGATGCTACACTGGTTTGGCGTGGATTCGTTAGGCAGGGATATTTTTAGCCGCGTACTGGTTGGCGCACAAATTTCGCTGGCGGCCGGGGTCTTTGCCGTCTTTATTGGCGCGGCGATTGGCACGGTGCTGGGGCTGCTGGCCGGGTATTACGAAGGCTGGTGGGATCGGCTGATTATGCGTATCTGTGACGTACTGTTTGCCTTTCCAGGGATTTTGCTGGCAATAGCTGTGGTGGCGGTGCTAGGAAGCGGGATTGCGAATGTGATCATTGCTGTTGCGGTGTTTTCCATTCCGGCTTTTGCGCGACTGGTTCGTGGCAATACGTTGGTGCTTAAGCAACAGACGTTTATTGAGTCAGCACGCAGCATTGGTGCCAGCGATGCGACCATCATCTTCAACCATATTCTGCCTGGAACGGTCTCTTCAATCGTGGTTTTTTTCACCATGCGTATCGGGACGTCAATCATTTCTGCCGCAAGTCTGTCCTTCCTCGGTTTAGGCGCACAGCCGCCGACGCCAGAGTGGGGGGCCATGCTCAATGAAGCGCGGGCTGATATGGTGATCGCGCCCCACGTGGCGATTTTCCCGGCGGTGGCGATATTCCTGACGGTGCTGGCGTTTAACCTGCTGGGGGATGGGCTGCGCGACGCGCTGGATCCGAAAATTAAAGGGTGAACCGTAGGCCTGATAAGACGCTTCAGCGTCGCCATCAGGCATTGCCGGATGCGGCATAAATGCCTTATCCGGCCTACGTTGGGTTACGCTATTTAAACGCGGGTGCCCCACAGATCGTATTCATCTGCGTTTTCGACTTTCACGTGGAGGATGTCGCCAGGCTTCACGTTGGTTTCGCCATTCAGATATACCGCACCGTCGATTTCAGGGGCATCAGCCATACTTCGACCAATCGCGCCTTCTTCGTCAACTTCATCAACGATGACCAGAATCTCGCGGCCGACTTTCTCCTGCAAACGTTCAGCAGAGATCTGCTGCTGCAGCTGCATAAAGCGGTTCCAGCGTTCTTCTTTTACCTCTTCCGGGATTTGATCTGGCAGATCGTTGGCTCCTGCACCTTCTACCGGGCTGTATTTAAAGCAGCCGACGCGGTCCAGGCGCGCTTCTTTCAGGAAGTCGAGCAGCATCTGGAAGTCTTCTTCGGTTTCGCCCGGGAAGCCAACAATAAACGTTGAACGCAGGGTCAGTTCAGGGCAGATTTCACGCCACTGTTTAATACGTGCCAGCTGTCGGTCCACAGAACCAGGGCGTTTCATGAGTTTCAGAATACGCGGGCTGGCGTGCTGCAGTGGGATATCCAGATACGGCAGGATTTTCCCTTCCGCCATCAGCGGGATCACATCATCGACGTGCGGATACGGATAGACGTAGTGCAGACGGGTCCAGATGCCCAGTTTTGACAACTGTTCGCACAGGTCAACCATGCTGGTTTTAACCGGCTCGCCGTTATGGAAACCGGTACGATGCTTCACATCCACACCGTAAGCAGAAGTATCCTGGGAGATCACCAGAATCTCTTTCACGCCCGCATCGACCAGACGTTTAGCCTCGCTCAGAACGTCGCCAATCGGACGGCTCACCAGATCGCCACGCATGGATGGAATAATGCAGAATGTGCAGCGGTGATTACAGCCTTCAGAAATCTTCAAATAGGCATAATGGCGCGGGGTCAGTTTGACACCCTGCTCTGGAACCAGACTCTGGAACGGGTTGTGCTTCGGCTTCGGCACGTAGTGATGCACGTGCTCCAGAACCTGTTCGTAGCTGTGCGGTCCGGTAATTTCCAGCACCTTCGGGTGGACTTCACGGATCTGATCGACTTTGGCGCCCAGACAGCCAGTGACGATCACTTTGCCGTTTTCGTTCAGCGCTTCGCCAATGGCTTCCAGTGACTCCTGAACGGCGCTGTCGATAAAGCCGCAGGTGTTAACGATGACCATATCCGCATCGTCGTAACTTGGCACAACATCATAGCCTTCGGTACGAAGTTCGGTCAGGATGCGCTCAGAATCGACGAGGTTTTTCGGACAACCTAGTGATATAAAACCAATTTTTGCCATTTTCTTATACTGTACATTGCTCGTAATCGGGGGATTATACAGATGCCTTCACACGACATCTATATCTGATCGGCATAATACGCAGAGAATACCCATTGCGTGTTTCTGTTAGTGAAAGGTGTTTAGCGAGTCTAATTCCGGCTTTAAGTGCCGCTTCTTGGCTATGGAAACTTATTATCGTAAATTTTATCTCGTCGAGCGTTATTAATGAGGTTTATTTTGAAAGAGATTGTTTTGAAGTCGAAACTTGAAATGGCTAAAACACTGTATGCTAACGGAGTGAGTTTATATTATATCTCCCTGGCTACGGGGCTGAGTTGGCGGGTATTAATGTCGGAATTAAGTTTTCTCGCCAGTCATGAAGTCATTCGAAATAAAACTGACGCTCGCAAAGCAGATTTTAAATAATTCACCTGTCTGTTACGTATCCTACAATATTATGAAAGGTAATGCCTATATGTATATTTCACCGCTGCCGGTCGCCCCGGATTCTGATGTTGATAAGCTGAGAGATGATATTGCTAATAAGCTTTTATGGTGATGCTGCCAACTTACTGATTTAGTGTATGATGGTGTTTTTGAGGTGCTCCAGTGGCTTCTGTTTCTATCAGC